>CAYXEY010000924.1:0-1891 GCA_964464105.1 uncultured Planctomycetaceae bacterium | reverse complement strand
GCACTGTCACCGGACCCGTGCCGACAAACGTCCCGCCGTTCAGGACCATGGTGCCCGTGCCGCCGTCGGGATCGCCCATAAACGTGTCTCCACCAACGGTGGTGGTGCCGCCGGTGTTGATGTTGAGCGTGCCTGTGCCGGCGGCGATGGCCGCTGAAACATTGCGACCAACAAGTAAGTCACCATCGACCTGTAACCTGGCGTTGAGGAGCACCGCCGTCTGGACGGTCACGCTGCTGACAGAAGCCGAGCCATTAGCAATGACAAGATCGCCCGCAAAACTGGCAAGCGCCCCGGAAGAGATGGTCATGGTGGTGTCGCCACCCGCGCCAATCCGCGACTGGCTCGTTCCTAATACCTCAAGCCATGATGAGCCAAACGGCGGAGTGGCCTGGGAACCCGAGACCGTGATGGTGGGCGACGTGACAGCACTGGACCCTGCGACGAATTGGTCTGCGACCTGAACGTGCCCGCGTCCGGTGATGCTCATCGCGGCATCGCCATTTAGCCCGATTGTGAGGTCGGAGGTCGCGCCTGCGATGATCAAGTCGGCGTCGACATCATTCACGTTCAGTGTGCCCGTACCCGCATCCCCGACAATCATCGACCCGTTTGACGTGAGGGTGCCGGTCGTCAGTGTCATGGTAGCGACTTCGCCGGCTGACGCCGCAACCGTGATGCCGGTGCTCACCGTGTGTGGGCTGGACATGGTGTTGGTGACCGTGCCGTTTCGATAAATATGAGTCCGGCTACTGGTGACGGTTGCTCCCCACGTGACGGGATAGGCGCCTGCAATGCTGAACGTGAGGTCGTCGTTTACCGTCGGAACCAGCGCGGGTGTCCAATTCGCGGCAGTCGCCGCCAACCCATCGCCGGCGGAGTTATCCCACGAAATCGCAGCTGCGAACGAAAAGCCAGTGAGACAAAGGGCGACCACGGTTGCTAAAACCACGGTGCGTTGGCGAAACAAGGGTGACTTGTCATTCGATGATAGATCAATGCGGGACGACATATTTCGAGACCTCCTCTGGATACGACAGGATGGGCGAACGGGAAACCGTGATCGCCCGGCAAGGTGAATTGGCGCATTTTGATCGAAATCTGTCCTGCTTCTGTGAATTCGGGCCAAGAATTTGCGGGTTTCGGGTGGCCCTTTGGATATAAGTCCTGCCGCCGTGATACAATAGGATCATCTGCCCCTCGCGGAGATTCGCCCGCCCGTTTCGGCCGCGGAGCCCCTTTGTCATGTCCGGTCCGCACGATCCCGTCAGCCTGTCGATGACTACGAGCCACCTCCTTGACGGGCTCAAAGACCCGCTCAATCAGGCGGTTTGGCAGGAATATGTCGGTCGATATCGCCCGCTGGTTATTCAGTATGGCATGCGGCTCGGACTGTCGGCGACAGACGCCGAAGATGCCGCGCAGCTTTCGTTAATCGAGTTCTGTTCCTCCTATCAGGCTAACAAATATGACCGCACGCGCGGTCGGTTGCGCGATTGGCTGTTTGGCATCGCCCGCAACCAGGTGCTGAATTACCGCCGGCGTCAAGTCGCGCGGGGGCCGATGCTGATCGGCGACGGCAGCAGCGGCACGGATTTCTTCAACGCCGTGCCCGACGAAGACAGCATGGCCAAGGCCTGGGATGAGGAATGGCGGCAGGCGATCATGCGGCAATGCCTCGCGGCAGTTCGTGCCGAGGTGGAACCGCGCACGTTTGAAGCATTCGAGCTGTTCGCCTTGCAAGATCAGCCCGCCGAAAAGGTGGCTGCGAAATTGGGCATCACTGCCAACGCCGTGTTCGGGGCCAAGCGTCGCGTTTTGCGGCGAATCCGCGAGTTGCTTCCCACCTTGCAGGACGAGTGGTAGGCGGCGATTTCGCGGCAGATTTTTT
>CAYXEY010000923.1:0-1894 GCA_964464105.1 uncultured Planctomycetaceae bacterium | reverse complement strand
AAGCGAATCAACGAACTTCTGCCCCAAAAAATCAGCACGGTCGCCGAGCTTCAGGAGGCAGAGGCGGCGTTGCGCGAGGCGGACATACGTGCTTTCAACGCCCGCCAAGCATTGATCAATCACGGTCTCACTGCTTCCATGGAAATGCCGACAACGCCTAATGAGCGCGAGCTGCAAATGCTAGGATTGCCCGAGAACGTCAAAGCGTCCCTCGAATCCGGTGCGCCTTCCGCGAACCTGATCCCTCTCGTTGCTCCGCTTGACGGTATCGTTATTCAACGGAATGTCATTGCCGGGGCGGTCATCGACGCTTCCACGCCGCTGTTCACAATTACCGACCCAACGAAGTTGTGGCTACTCATCGACCTTCCGCAGGCGCAAATCGGCAGAGTCGCCGTCGGACAAGGTGTGCAATTTCAACCCGAGCGAAACGCAGAGAGCATTCGTGGAACGGTAACGTGGATCACCACTGAGGTGGATGATCAAACACGCACGGTCAAAGTTCGAGCAGACGTAGACAACAGCAGCCATAAATTGCTCGCCTCTACATTTGGTCGGGCCCGCGTAATTGTCCGCGAGGCACAAAACGCGATCGCAGTTCCCAACGAAGCCATCCATTGGGAAGGATGCTGTCACGTTGTATTCGTAAGATTGACCGAGGAAATCTTCCAAACCCGCAAAGTTCAGCTAGGGGCAAGAGATTCCCATTACACCGAAGTGCTCGTTGGAGTGGTGCCCGGTGAAATCGTGGCGACGGCGGGCAGCCATGTTCTGAAGTCCGAGATCCTTAAGAGCAACCTTGGCGCCGGCTGTACGGACGACTGATGCACTGAGGATTTCTCATATGCTTAACTGGATCATCAATTGGTCACTCCGCCGCAGGCTGCTCGTATTAGGCCTGACGCTCGGTTTTATCGTTGCGGGCGTAATTGCGCTCAGCCATCTGAACATCGACGCATTTCCAGACACAACGCCCGTGCAGGTTCAGATCAATACCGTGGCCCCCGCACTTGGACCGGAGGAGGTCGAGCGGCAGATCACCATCCCTGTCGAACAGACTATCAGTGGACTTCCGTCATTAGCCAATGTTCGCTCAATCTCGAAGTTCGGCCTCTCCCAGGTAGTGGTCACGTTCGAGGACGGGGTGGATGTTTATTTTGCCCGGCGGCTTATCGGAGAGCGCCTTGCCACCGTCGAATTGCCGACCGGAATTACACTGCCTGAGATGGGTCCGGTCGCGACCGGACTAGGTGAAGTCTTCCACTACATAGTCACTTCCGAATCCCGCAGCCTCACCGAGCTTCGGACGATCCACGACTGGACCATAAAGCCGGTGTTGCGCGCCGTCCCCGGCGTGGCCGAAATCAACAGTTGGGGCGGTTACGAAAAGCAGTATCAGGTCAGAATCGACCCCAATCGCTTGATCAAATACGGGCTGTATTTTGATGAGGTGATTGAGGCGCTAGAGAAGAACAACCTAAATGCCGGCGGAGGAAGCATTGCCGCCGGAGGCGCGATGCAGCTCGTCCAAGGCATCGGCCGCGTCACTACGCTCGATCAGATCGGCGATATTGTGATCAAGGCCCGTGACGGTGTTCCAATTCACGTCCACAACGTGGCTGACATCGAGATCGGTGCGGAAATTCGCCGCGGTGCCGTCACCTACGGCGGTAAGGGCGAAGCGGTTCTCGGCCTGGGCTTCATGCTCATGGGCCAGAACACGCACGAAGTTACCTCCAGGCTGAAAAAGAAACTCGACGAAATCAAGACGACGCTGCCGCCTGACGTTCACGTCGAAACGGTGTATGACCGTACAGAGTTGGTTGATCATGTTATCGACACGGTTCGCAAGAATCTGTTTGAGGGTGGGTTGCTCGTCATAGCCGTGCTCTTC
>CAYXEY010000922.1:0-1897 GCA_964464105.1 uncultured Planctomycetaceae bacterium | reverse complement strand
AGTCACAGGACCCGCGGATTGCACGGCTCCAGGCGTCTTCGGCGGCCTCGGCACGAATTGCAGCGCGGTGAATGTCTACGGCAATCCGAGTCCCATTCCGGTGGCCATGCCGGCTGCGGGCGCGGCCCCACCGAGCTTTATCACGGTACCCGACAGTGTCATCATTCAGGACATCGACGTCTATGTGCTCGTTCAGCACACCTGGCGCGACGATGCGGTCATTCGGCTGCAGGGCCCGGATGGAATCATCGTCCCCTTGACCGGCACGGCCGATGGTATCTGCGGCGGTGAAGACAACATCAACGCGATCTTCGACGACGAGGGAGTGGTGGTTGACGCTGCCATGTGCGCAAACCCGGCCCTCGGTAATCTTGCCGGCGAGCCGGTGCGCATCTTCACCACGCCTGCCGGCGGTCTGTCTGCGTTCGACGGATCGAACGCCCAAGGACAGTGGACCCTTCTGGCCAACGACATCATCACCGCTGACGTCGGCTCTGTGCTCGACTGGGCGCTGCACATCGATAGCGGGCAGCCATGCGGCGAGGCGGGCTGCACCTGCTTCGGCGACATGAATGGCGACACGACAGTCAACGGTGCTGATATCCCGCTGTTTGCAACCTGCGTTGCAGCTGGCGGCGCCGGTTGCCCGTGCGGTGACATGGATCATGCCGGCGGGGCCACCAGTGCCGATGTGACCGCCTTTGTGACCGCGGTCCTGACCAGCACCTGCGGAACCCCGTAAGGCTCGGGCTGATTCAAGTCTTCGATTGTTAAACCTGGCGGGCGCCCTCGCGACATGCGGCGGCGCCCGCCTTCTTTTTGCCAGATGTCTGATTCAAGCCCGCGCGGAATTGCAATGGACGCCGCCCGGCGCCGGGACGCACCGCATGGCTGTCCAAATCGCCCTCCGGCGTGTATAAAATCATGCATGAAGGCACTCATCACCGGCTCCAGCGGCCAGATCGGCACCAACCTCTCCATTGCCCTTATGGCCCGCGGCGACACGGTCGACGGCATCGACATTCGCCCCAACGCCTGGACCCGCGAGATTCCCACGCGAATCATGGACCTCACCAAAGTCAAGCCCGACGAGGTCTCATCCGCCAAGGACATCGACGTGGTCGTCCATCTGGCAGCCCATGCCAAGGTGTTCGAGCTGGTGGAACATCCTGATCGAGCGTTGGCCAATATCGTGGATTGCTTCACGGCCCTGGAGTTCGCACGGCGGAGGAACATTCCGTTCATCTTCGGCAGCTCGCGCGAAGTGTATGGCGACATACATCATCACATCACCGAGGAGAAATCCGCCGATTTTGTCGTCGCCGAAAGCCCCTACTCCGCCAGCAAGATCGCCGGCGAGGCGATGATCTATTCATACGGCAGTTGCTACGACCTGCCCTACCTGGTCTTTCGATTCTCAAATGTGTACGGGCGTTACGACAACGACCTTGAGCGGATGGAGCGGGTGATCCCGCTGTTCGTGCGCAAGATCGCCCGCGATGAGCCGATCGTGGTGTTCGGCAGGGAGAAGGTGCTCGACTTCACCTATGTCGACGATTGTGTGCAAGGCATTGTGAAGGGCATCGACGCCCTCGTCGCCCGCCGCGTGCAGAACCAGACGATCAACCTGGCCTACGGCAGCGGCAGCTCGCTGGTGGACATGGTGAACATCGTGAGCCTGGCCCTGGGCAAGTCGCCGAAGGTCAGCTACGAACCGGCCAGACCGGGCGAGGTGACGCGGTATGTCGCCGACATCGCCAAAGCGAGGCAGCTCCTCGGCTACGACCCCCAGACCCCCCTCAGTGGAGGTTTGCCGAAGGCGATCACCTGGTATAGACAGACTGGGATGATCTAGAGTCAATTGCAGATAAGAGTCTTGAGTATTCTCCCGACTCTC
>CAYXEY010000921.1:0-1899 GCA_964464105.1 uncultured Planctomycetaceae bacterium | reverse complement strand
CAAATTCCCTGACGGTTCCAGCGAAGGGAGAAGGGATCTCCATCGTCGCCTTGTCGGATTCCACCGTCATCAGCGGTTCTTCCACCGCCACGACGTCTCCCGGCTTCTGGCCTGACCCCTTAAGGTGGTCCGGTTTCAGTCTTAATGCATGATCGGTTTTCCCGCCATTGCCTGGGCGGATGGTGGTGCCGATCGCCGTGGCGGTGCAGGCCAGACAATGGTCTCCGGGGCCGGTGGTTTGTATCCGAGCGATGAGTGCGGCCGCTCGGTGTTGTAGTAGCGCCGCCAAGCCTCGATGATGATCTTTGCCTCGGCGAGGCTGTAGAAGATCTCACCGTTGAGCAGTTCGTCGCGAAGCTTCGAGTTGAAGCTCTCGCAGTAGCCGTTCTCCCAAGGACTTCCCGGCTCGATGAAGGCGGTCTTCGCGCCGACAGCGGCAATCCACTCCCGCACGGCCTTGGCAATGAACTCCGGACCATTGTCGGAACGAACATGGCCGGGCACCCCGCGCAGGATGAACAGATCGGATAGGACGTCGATGACGTCGGTCGAGTTGAGCTTACGATCGATGCGGATCGCTAGGCATTCCCGGGTGAACTCGTCAATGATGTTGAGCATGCGGAACTTCCTGCCATTGTGGGTCCGGCCCTCGACGAAGTCGTAGGACCAGACATGGTTGGGATACTCGGGCCGAAGCCGGACGCATGATCCGTCATTCAACCAGAGCCGTCCTTTCTTCGGTTGCTTCTGGGGAACCTTCAGCCCCTCCCGCCGCCAGATGCGCTCAACGCGTTTGGCGTTCACCATCCAGCCCTCGGACCGCAGCATCGCCGTGATCCGGCGATAGCCATAGCGTCCGTAGCGCGAGGCCAGTCGGATGATGTCTGCCGTCAACGCCTCTTCATCCGGTCGGCCATGCGGCTTCTTGCGCTGCGTCGAGCGATGCTGGCCGAGAACCCTGCAGGCAAAGCGCTCCGAAACAGAGAACTTCGACATCACATGGTCGACGCAGCGGCGACGGCGGGAAGGGCTCAGAAGTTTCCCGAGGCAGCCTCTTTCAGGATTAGCTTCTCGAGCGTCAGATCCGACACCGCCTTGCGCAGACGGTCGTTCTCTTTCTCAAGCTCCTTGAGACGCTTTACCTGATCTCCCTTCAGGCCGCCGAACTCCTTGCGCCACCGGTAGTACGTAAACTGCGTCACGCCAATCGAACGAACCGCTTCGCCAACCGATCGGCCTTGTGAAAGCAAAACATCCACTTGGCGTAGCTTCGCGACAATCTCTTCGGGCTTGTGCTTCTTCTGGGGCATTCCAACGTCCTCTCCAAGGCTCAATAGCCTACTTCACGGAGGACCACTTTTCAGGGGGCAGACCATTGGCAGAAGAGTGCAATCGGCGTCCAGGACAAGGCGACGAGCGGGGCGATCTTCGCGCCCCTGCGCAGGAAGTCGGTCAGCGACAGCCGCAGCCACGGTCATCCATCGCTGCGGCAACACCCGCCATTCAGCTATCGGAAGTCGAACGGAATTCAGGGGACCCTGTTGGTTGCGACTATGCCGCCTTCCCCCTCCAGGCGAGCGATCCGCTTGGCGTCGGATTCGGTAAATTTCAACCGGACGCCGATGCCGCCGCCATTTTCCTCGATGAACACAGCGCCGAGCGTCTCGAGTGCCGACTTGAGGGCTGCAATCGTCTCCGGCGCCGGTTGCTCAAGCTTGCGCTCGAATTGTTCGATGACGGCTTCATCAACGGCAGAACGGCTGGCCAGCTTGGCACGGGTAACTTCGACAAGTGCGCGTCCAGCACGGCATTGCGACCCAGTGATCACGAGGCCCTCCTTTTTATGCCAACGGAGAACAAAATGGCCAAAATCCATTCTAAATCAATTTGTGATGTCAA
>CAYXEY010000920.1:0-1901 GCA_964464105.1 uncultured Planctomycetaceae bacterium | reverse complement strand
CAGGAACAGGAACAGGAACAGGAACAGGAAAAACATTTGGCGGCAGGGGCCGCCGAATCGGCCAGCGGAGTGGGTCGGCGGAAATTGAAGTTCACTGAGCCGACCACCGCGGAGGTCGCCGCCTATTGCACCAAACGCAACAACGGCATCGACCCGGAAGCGTTTGTCGCCCACTACCGCCGCCAGGGGTGGAAGCTCTCCAACGGACGGCCCATGACCGACTATGACCAGCATCAGGAACCGGCGGCGCAGCCTTCGCAGATCGTGCCGCGCACGTCCATGTTCAGGTGCGCCTCACGCAACTGCTGATACTTGACCGAATTCCAGCCGGTGCGGAAATCCACTTCGTTCAAGTCCGACATGACGAACTGCCGTTCGTTGCCGGGTCCGAAACAGCATGCAGACATGGTGCCGTCGTGGTTGATATGCCCTTCAGTGAAGGCGGCCCAACATGGCAGCGGATCGCGCATCTGATCCAACCTGCCGGGATTCCCAGGTCGCGGCTTCAGTCCGGCAGCCACCGCAGCACCGCTCATCCCGTACAAAGGCAGCCAGTAGTGCTCGTCTACCCACGGCTTGACCCGCTCGACCACCTGGCGCATCTTCGCGCCCTGCTCGCCATCGAACGCAATTGACGAGGCGTAGACGCCGCACTTGTATCCGAACTTGTCCCGAATCTGCCGAGCGGCTATAAGGTGCGTGATCGCCTGCTCAAAGAATCGCGCTGAGACTTGAGCCACGTCAGCGAGTTGGTCAGGGCCAGTAAAGTTGAGCGAGAACTTGAGCGAGTCGAGGCCAGCAGCCATGCAAGCCTCGACCTTGCTTGGCGTCGCCGCAGAGCCGTTCGTCGTGAGAAAGACATACGGGAACCCCACTTCTTTCGCTTCCCGGATCGCATCCGGCAACCATGAACAAAGGAACGATTCGCCGATGTAGAACAAACCTAGTTCCTCTACACCCGCCTCACGCATCTCCCGAATCAGCCGCGAGTACAGCGCCCGATCCATCGTGCCGGAGCCCTTCTGGACCGCCTGTACGCAGAACTTGCAGGCGTAGTTACATGCAGCCGTCAGTTCGATCTTGACCGACTTCGGAGCCGGCAGAACCGTTCCCCGGTAAGCCGGCGCAATGCCAGTGATTCCGTCAATCCTCTCGCTGATCTTCACCCGCACCTCAACAGGTTGGTTTTCGTGCTGTGCCATAGCTCTGCATGGTCACAGTTCCGGTAGTGCTCGATATCAGGCACGCCAATCGAGTAGTGCGCGATGGCCGGCGCGTCGTGCTTTTGCTCGCCAACAATCACGTTCCACTCGGACGGCAGTTCGCCGATTTCCTCGTCTTTGAGCCAAGCGAACCTGTGAAGGTGTTCACCAGTCGAACGCTGGACATAGCTCGGCGTCAGGCACCGATTCGACGGATGCGCGCAGTTCCACAGGATCACGCTCGACCACTGCTTGCGCGGGTACGATGCGTTGACCGTCTCCATCGTGGTCCCGATGTACTTGAACGGGTGTTTCGTCCTGTAGTCCGGGTGTTTGACAACCTGAACCGCGTAACGTGGATCGCGCAGCGTCCACAACTCTGCAATGTCCCGCGTGCATACCATGTCGCCATCAACGAACAGCGCCCAACCGCCGAAGTCCTGCAAGGCAGGCACCAGGAACCGCGTATAGATGAACTGGTTCGATCCGTCGCCGTGCGTTTCCTCGTATGTCCGCAGCAAGCTCAGGCTCAGCGGCTTGAACGCCACCGGCATCGAAGCGTGGTCAATGACCGACTGACAGAACGTGTGATACGCAATCGCCTCGCGCGGGTCGTAGCCGACATAAATCGGGATCACGCCGCTTTCCTCTGCTGCAATTCTTTGCCGATCTTCGCTATCGCCGTCTCCCACGGAAGGC
>CAYXEY010000919.1:0-1907 GCA_964464105.1 uncultured Planctomycetaceae bacterium | reverse complement strand
CTGGAACCGGCGTGACTGTTTCCGCCGCAACTGGGGCGGTCACATTTTCAATTGGCCAAGCCATCGGCACGTCTGCGAGCCCATCGTTTACGGCGGTAACCACGACCACTTTCCACGCAAGCGACGCTACGGGTACGGATGTCTCGTTCAAAAACAGCAACAACGCTTTCTATGTTCGCGGAAATGGCGATATCTACTGCGGCCAGGATTTGAACGTGATCGGAGTCTACAAGATGGACGGCACAACGATCATCAATTCGTCAGGGGCATTTATTGGCGCCGGGGTGGACGTGGGAACCAATGGGGTAGCCGCTGGCGGATTCAACCCTGACGTGGGCGGCGTGCAGTATACGGGACAATCTTGGGACATCTCGATTAGTTCGAGCCAGTTCGTTATTTCTGGAGTCGGCACATACAATAATCTGCATTTCAAAGGCGGGTGCCTCACTGGCGCCTCGTAAAAGACAAACCAAAGCAAAGGAGAATATGAAACTGACTGTACAGCAAATTTTGAACGTTGCGCCAGTGCTGCGCAAGTTGGCTACACAGGACCTAGACGCACCCGTAGCGTTCCGCGTGGGGCGCCTGGCCCGCAAGATGGAACCCGAGATCAAAGACGCCGAAGAGTCGCGCATCAAGATCATCAAAGAGCACGGCGAGCAGACCGGAGAAACGATCCAGGTGAAGCCGGAGAACTTCGAGGCATTCGTCGCGGCGGTGAAGCCGCTGCTCGAAACCGAGGTCACCATCCCCGGACTGGACCCGCTGCCGCTCGCCGCGCTCTCCGCCGCGAAACTGACGGCGGCCGAAATGATGTTGCTGGAAGACTTGAATCTGCTCCTCCCATGAAACGAATCTACAAAGACCCAGACGCCACCCTGGATTACTCCTGGGACTGGGCAGACTGGCTCACTGCCGGCGAGACGATCACCACAGCATCAGTGACGGTGCCAGATGGACTCACGCTGGGTGTGGTGAGCCATCTGTCCGGCGTCGTGACTGCGTGGGTCAGCGGCGGGACGGCGGGGACGGAATACAAGGTCTATTGCCGCATCACGACGAGCGAGGGCCGCATTGACGACAGGACGATCGTATTGACATGCCGAGCACGGTGACATGGACCATTGATGACGGCGACTGGGCGGATTACCTTCTGCCCTGGTCGAATGCGACTTTCACGTGGGTGTCAGGTGCGGGGCTTACGTGGGAGCAGGCGACATACACATGGGATGCCTTCCCGTTTCGATGGAATAGCACGAGCTCCGAAACGGCCCCGAGCCAACGAACCATGGACATTCCGCTCGAAGACAGAACGATGGTGATCTAGGAGGACAAGATGGCCACAATTACGACCATCAACGCGACGGATCTTGTAAGCGCCTCGCGGGCAGTCATCAACACAAACTTCGCCAACCTGAACACCGACAAGGTGGACGGCGCGGCTGCCCTTACGACCGCTGGGCGCTTGGTCGAGGTCGCATCGTCGGGCGTGGCTACGCAGACATCCTTTGCCGCGTCGGCGGTGTTGCTCAGCACGGGCACTTATTCGGACCCCGCCTGGCTCACGGGGCTTGCCACAACCAAGCTCACGGGCACGCTCCAGGCCGCGCAGTTTCCGGCGCTTACCGGGGACGTGACGACGAGCGCGGGCGCCGTGGCGACGACGCTCGCGAATACCGCCGTTACCCCTGCCTCCTACGGCTCCGCGACGCAGGTGGCGACGTTCACGGTGGACAGCAAGGGGCGCCTAACTGCCGCGGCGAGCACCAGCATTGCCATCGCAGCGTCTCAGGTGACCTCAGGCACGCTCGACAACGCGCGGACGACCGCAGCGTCAACCAACACGGTCAGCACCATCGTGGCCCGCGACGCGAGCGGGAACTTTGCCGCCGGCACGATTACAGCGA
>CAYXEY010000918.1:0-1908 GCA_964464105.1 uncultured Planctomycetaceae bacterium | reverse complement strand
GATCGAGCGTCATGCACAGCGGCTTTTCGATGAAGACGTGCTTGCCCTGTCGCAGCGCCGTCGCCGCCATGTCGAAGTGATCCGTGTCGTACGTGGCAATGGAGACGACATCTATTGACTTATCGCGAAAGACATCAGCCGCATCCCGAGTCCAACCCTTCACTGCCGGAAACTCGCGGCGCGCAACACAAATCGCATCTTCGGAGATGTCGCAACCGACGGCCACTTCGCAGCCCGGATGCGCAAGGTAGCCGGCGATGTGCCGCCGACCCACGCCAAGCCCGATGACCGCCGCGCGCAATCGACTCACCGCACCGCCTCCAGAGATCGACTCGCGTCTTCATGGTGGAGGCGAACGAGTGAATCGAGACCATATTCGACATGCGGCCGTGTCATCCGCGCGGACATCCGACGGACGCGCTCCAGATCCTCGGGGTCATCCACGGACATCTGAACGCCTGAGAGGTCGCACACGTTGCGGAAAGAGCCGATGCAAAAATCGTGCGCGCGGCGATAGAAGATCCGGGTGACATGTTCGAAGTCGGCCGGCTCGGACATCAGTCCATAGGCCCGCTCAAACGCGGTCGCGCGGATGACCTCAACCGACTGTCCGCGGGGGTAGGTTCGCGGATGCACATTGGTGACGATGTCGTCGTTGCAGGCGCAGAATCGGCCGATGCCCTGATCGATCAACCGCGGATCGATCAGCGGGCTGTCGCCGTTGACGCGGACAAATGCGGTACAGGCGCTCTGCCGGGCGACGTCGCGAAAGCGCGATGCCACGTCGGTGAGGCTGCCGCGATGCACCGCAATGCCATGCGATACGCAAAACGCCGCAAGGGCGTCGTCCGTCGGGTCAGTTGAAGTCGCGACAGTGCAGCCATCGAGGGCGATGCAGCGCTCAAGCCGCTCCAGCACCATCTGCAACAGCGGCCGCCCGTCGACGCGGGCCAGCGACTTGCCAGGCAGGCGATGTGAACTCATGCGCGCCTGGATGATGGCAATGATCTTCATGTTAGGAATCCTGCGCAGTGTGTGAAAGTTATCGGCACCGGCGCAGGGATGGGTTGAAGGTGCGAGCGGATGCCGATCCCAGGCATGCGGAGACAGACCCGCGCGGTTTTTGCGCATGTCCGCAAGTCCGTCATATCCGATAACTCGTAAATGGGATCCATCGATGTTGCGTTGCTGAACCGGCTGGCCCGAAGCGCCGCGGCGGCGGGTGATCACTATACGTTCTGCAGAGTGCTGCCCTACGTTGCGGTTGAGGCACAGGGCGTGACTCTGTGGGCTGGCGATTACGTGAAGGCATTGAGTCGGCTCGGACTGGGGGCGGCCGCACGGGAATTCGTCGAGCAATATGCAAGGCCCGGATTGGCCACCGGCGAGTTCAGTTCGCTGAGCGAGGCCCTCGCGAAACTGCCCGCGGGGCGCATCGAATGGAAATCGCGGCAGCCGCGTTTTCGCGCGAATCTCAAGGCGCTGGCTGCGCGAAACCCAGTGTCGGCCGAGCTCGTTGAGCAGGCCGCCTTTGACCTTGGCGAACTTGAACTACATCTCTGCGCGGATGGGAACTATCAGGTCCGACGAACCGCATCCGACTGGCGCGATCAATGGCTCCCCTGTCTTGATGACCATGCGACCCTGGCGCCAGCGCGCGTTCACGCCAATCCAACCGGCGCGATTCAGGCGGCGCTGATCTTCGAAGGGCTGGGACTGGGCTGGGAACTGCTGGATGGATACGAGCGATCAAGCAAGGGTTTCCTGGGGGCAAAGGGCGCCATTTACTGCCTCGATGATGCAATTGGCATCGCAGTCCTGTTTCACCTGCACGACCTGCGACTGCCGCTCAGCGACGAGCGTGTGTGCTGGTTCATTGGCCCGGACGCCCACGACCAATTCCGCCGA
>CAYXEY010000917.1:0-1912 GCA_964464105.1 uncultured Planctomycetaceae bacterium | reverse complement strand
CCACCATGGACCCCGCCGTGCGCCGCCTGCTGCGCGTGCAGATCGACGACGCCATAGCGGCCGACGAGATCTTCACCACGCTGATGGGCGACAACGTGGAACCGAGAAGGGCGTTCATCGAGGGCAATGCGCTGTATGCGCAGAACATCGATGTGTGAGTTGTTCCGTTCGGCGGGACGCCGGAAACGCATGAATCTGCGCACCGGAGAACGAGGACCACATGTCCTCCGCTGCCGGTTGAATCGAATCCGCCCCTTAAATTTAATCCTGACGAGCTGGGTGATTTCGGTATCTCGCTTTTCGCTACTTGGCCGACCTCGGCTAGGGGCGATCGTCGCGAGCGTGCGGTGGGTTCTCACATGGCGCCCAGCGTTTTCCATCGAACACTGCGGTAAACGAGGAGCCATTGGCGATCGGTCGGGCGAGATCTCTCGTTCGGAACTGCCTCATCGCAGTTGCATCAATCGAATGAAGGGAAGTCTCGATCAACCACTGCAACGCTTGCAGGAACTGTCCATGCCCAAACATCGCGACGAACGACACTGGCTCGCGATACAGTTCCTCCAGTCTTCGCAACGCAGCGCGAACCCGTTCGGTGAATGCGATGAACGATTCGGCCCCGTCGCCGTCGACGGCGTCAGGATTGGAGGCGTCCCAATATGCCTCGACCCAAGACCGACGCTGCGCCGCCGTCGTTCCCTGGCAGCGCTGAGGAGCAAGGTAGGTAAATTCCTCTATCGGCCAGATCTGGATCGGCACGCCGGTGATCACCGAAGTCGGCTCCGCCGTCTGTCGCGCCCGAAGAAACGGCGAACTCACCACCAGGTCAGGCGTCTGGATAAACGCGCGAGCAATCGCTTCGGCTTGACGAGACCCGACGTCAGTCAGCGGAATGGACGCAGGATCGGTCGTTGCCTGCCCCGCATTTGCAGCGCTCTCACCGTGACGGTAAAACACAACGCTGAGAGTTTTTCCACTCATTATCACATCCCCTCAATGTCAATGTCCCTTGCAGCTTCACCGATTGCGTAGTCTCAGCGGGCTTCCTGTCCTGTTGCGCCACGAGTTCGGGCTCCACTATCCGGTTCCACTGGGCTAGCCGCCGATTCCGCCGCCGCTGCAAATTCTTGGGAAGGAGGAGCGCGATGGGCAAGGCCAAGCTTATAGACGGGAGAATCCGACGCCCCAGGCGACAGCAACTCATTGGCCCGGGCGTCCAGCACTCTTCGCATACGTCGAGCTTCAGCCGCAGCGCTGATGCCAAAGATGCTGCCGATGAGCAGGACTATTGCAATTCCGTCTACGACCGCGCCGATCATTCGTTGCTTTTCAACGGTTTGTGTGACGATCCGAGCCAAAGAGCCGTCGCTGAGCGCACTGCAGCTTGATGCAGCTTCGGAGTCAAGAAACCCGGTCAGCCGCGTGATGCTAGAAGCATCCTTCTCACAAACCGCCGCGTCGAAGGACCATCGGTCGAATAGGTCGTGAACCGATGTCCCGTCAGTCCAGAACCAAACCCCGGATTTCCGCATCTGCAGCCACGCGGAGTGCGATGACAAAGCTGTGCTTGCGGCAAATATTCCTACGGCACATGCCAGGATCACGAAGATCTTGGTGATGAAGTAGCTCTTCGGCGGAGCCGCAACGACATCCTCCGAGCGGGTATCGATCCAGCGCCGGACCTTCTGCAATCGTGCAATATCAAAGGCATTGCCTTCAACCCATGCCAACAGACGGTGTAGGTCGGCCTGTGTCTCCACCTTCAGGCCATAGGTGAACCGGAATTGCTCCACATCCCGATTCTTCTGCATGAATGCCTTGAGGACGGGATCCTGTACTTCAGCCTTGCCGGCGACCAGCTGAGTGTGATCACCGGATTTGATGTTGTGATGGTCACCCTCCGCGATGGTGA
>CAYXEY010000916.1:0-1917 GCA_964464105.1 uncultured Planctomycetaceae bacterium | reverse complement strand
TACTGATCGAAGAACCGGGTCATGTCGACCACCAGGTCTCGAATGACCGGAAAGCTCGGTAAAGGGCGCAGCTCCACCGGTTCCCGCAATCCCCGGACCGGCGTGATGCACGCCAATCCGTTACGGCCATTTATGTTTATCGCGTCGGAGCCGCACACGCCTTCGCGGCAGGACTTCCTGATGGTGAGGGAATCATCCTGGACCTTGATGCGCAGAATGACATCCAGAAGCATCCGGTCGGTCGGCTCCAGATCGATATGAAAATCCTGCATGTACGGCTTCTCGTCCCGTTCCGGGTTGTAGCGGAAGATCGAGAAATGCATGGTTGCCTCCTGGCGCGTTGCCATGATCGCGAACCGCGGTCAGCCGTGACGCATCCACAAGATTCGCATGACCCATACTCCCATTGCCGTGAGTCCGAAGCCCAGCAGGACGAGCAGGCATACACGAATGGCAATGGGATGGACGTAATCCATGATCACGTCACGAAGACCTACCCAAGCATGCGCTAGCAAGGCCGCAAAGAAGACAGTCGTGGCGATGCTCACGCTGGAGTTCGTCATCCAATCCAGCCAGGCCCAATAGGAATGAGGGGGGTCGACAAAGAAATGAATCAGGACAAACACAATGAACAGCAGCATGTAGACGGCGCTTACCCGTTGCACCAGCCAGGCGCGCAGTCCGGTAACGGCCCTTTTCACAGCAATGCGCCGGCCGCGAGCAGCGCCACCGCCACGCCACCGAGGTTCACGACCCAGGCGCTGCGGCGCGCGGCACGCAACTGCGATCCGATGTCCACGTCGCTCAGTAGATGGCGGGTTCCTGCCAGCAAATGATGTGCCAGCGCCCAAACGAGGACGATCGCCGCACCTCGGAAAGCCGACTTGTCGAAGAGGTCGATGACTTGTGCGTAGGATTGCGGGCCTTGCACGGATAGATCGAGGAGATAAATGCCGAATGGGACACTGATTCCCATGAAAACGCCTGTCACCCGATGGGTAATGGAAGTCAGTGCCCCCACCGGCATCTGAATTCGCATCAGGTTGAAGAATACCGGCCTTCGCCTCTTCGACCCTGCCTTATCACGAATGCCCATTTATGATAGCGCCTGTCTTTATCGGTTGTCGTCCAATTTGCGGCAATAGCCCGAAAGGCATTGTGCCCGAAACAAACTATCGCACGCTCGAGATATTGCTGGCAGCTGTGCGCGACTGCCGCGCGTGCGAAGCGCATCTGCCGCTCGGGCCGCGCCCGGTGCTGCGCGCTGCGGCGACGGCCCGCATCCTCGTGGTCGGGCAGGCGCCCGGCGCGCGCGTGCACGCGACCGGCATTCCGTGGGACGACCCGAGCGGCGAACGTTTGCGCGCCTGGATGGGTGTGGACAGGGACGTTTTCTATGACCAGTCGCGCATCGCGATCATTCCCATGGGCTTCTGCTATCCCGGCCGGGGAAACGGCGGCGACATGCCGCCGCGCCGCGAGTGCGCCGAGTTGTGGCTCGATCTACTGCTGGCCAGACTGCCGCAAATCGAATTGACGCTGCTCATCGGCCAGTATGCCCAGCGCCATTTCCTGGCCGGCCGCCGAAAATCGTCGCTGGCCGAAACAGCAAAGGCCTGGCGGGAGTACGCTCCGGAATTCATTCCGCTGCCGCATCCTTCACCGCGCAACCAGCCGTGGTTCAAGCACCATGCCTGGTTCGAGGAGCAACTCGTCCCCATGCTGCAAATGCGGATCAGGACGCTCCTCGCTCGCTGATGTCGTCCAGCGCATGACGGATGGGAGCGGACTGGAAAATCGCTCAGGCCAGGCAATACGGCAGCTGTCATGAAACACAAGACGCCAGCCTAGCCCCTCAGCGAAACAACTTGGCTTCCGCTGCTCGTCGAGCAGTCAGCCCCGGTAGCACCCTCCCCC
>CAYXEY010000915.1:0-1920 GCA_964464105.1 uncultured Planctomycetaceae bacterium | reverse complement strand
GGTTGTGTACGCCATCGCCAACGGTCTCGACGTCACGCGGCTGGGGCGTTCGGTCGGGCGCAAGCACGGCGGGGCAGTGCGTCGCAATCGCATCAAGCGGCTGATTCGAGAGGCCTTTCGGCTGGAGCGTCCGACCTTGCCGGTGGGGCTGGACCTGGTATGCGTGCCGAGGGCGGGAGCGACGTGGACGTTGGAAAACACGCGGTCGTCGCTGGTTGCGGCCGTGCGGCAGGTTGAGAAGCGGTGCAGGAAGTGACCGACGTGGGCCCGTCCAACAATCGCGAATTAGTCGTCATTGCCGGAGGTCGCGGCCTTGTGGGCACGCCGACGGGGGAAGCGTTTCGCCGTGCGGGGTATGAGGTGCGCGCGCTGGCCCATTCGAATTTGGACATCTGCGATGAGGCGGCCGTGGCGCGGCGGATAGAGGACGAGCAGCCGGGGCTGTTGGTCAATTGCGCGGCGTACACCAAAGTCGATGACTGCGAGAAGAATATTGAGCTTTCCATGCGGGTGAATGGCGAGGGCGCGGGCGTGCTCGCGCGACAGGCGGCGCGGATCGGTGCGGCGTTTGTTCATTTGTCCACCGATTATGTCTTCGATGGCCGTGGCACGCGGCCCTATCGCGAGGACGACGCAACGGCGCCAATGGAGTCGCTGTCTGCCTATGGGAGATCCAAGCTGGCGGGCGAGCGAGCGGTCGTGGCGGGGCATCCATCGCCGCTGATCATTCGCACGGCGTGGGTTTATGGACCTGACGGGCCGGGGTTTCCCAATGCCATCCTGCGCGGGGCGCGGGAAAAGCCGCGACTGAAGGTGGTCAATGATCAGACCGGCTCCCCGACGTATGCGCCCGATCTGGCCGAGGCGATCGTGATGCTGGCACGGCGCGGGGCCACGGGTCTTGTGAACGTCACCAACGCGGGGACATGCACCTGGTTTGAGTTCGCTTCCGAGATCGTGCGATTGTCAGGACTTACCACGCCGGTCGATCCTTGCACGACGGGGGAGTTTCCGCGTCCGGCGCGGCGGCCGGTTTATTCAGTGTTAGACAATTCGCGATATGTGTCGCTGGTGGGCCAGCCGCTTCGGCATTGGCGCGAGGCGATCGCGGAATTCATGCGGGCGATGGTGTAGTAGAAACTGAAACCGCGCGAGTGTTTGCGATTCCTCGTGACCCCGCACCCTTACCCCAGCCCTCTCCCTCAAGGGAGAGTGAGCCAGGCCTCCGGACTTATTCACCAACACGTGGAATCACGGACCGGTCATGGCACGCGTGGTGGTGAGATTCGGTTGCAGGCTGCGCACGCCGATCTTGCGGAGATTGAGTCCGCCGACGGCGTCGAGGGTGATCTCCCAGACTTCACCGGCCCGCACGGGCACTGCGGGGGCTTCGATCTGGGCGACGCGCACGCCAAACTCGGCAGCCACTTTCGGCGAATCCACGATATTCCAGAACCGCGCCCACAGTCGCGAGTGGCGTGAGGCCTCCTCGGCTTCGCCGGCGATCAGCGGCGGGGCTGAGCGATCGAGCACCGCGCCGGACTCGGGCGACTGCTTGTCGCCGAAGGCCCGCCGGAACAAACAGAGACTGGTGTCGCGATTGGGCTCGCCCTTGCCTACGTTCTCGACTGCGAACTTGATCACGAATGCCTCAAAGTACGCCTGTGTGCCGGTGATCTCGATCGGTTCGGGCACTCCGAGTACATCATTCTCAGCGCGTTGCTGCCAGCGCATCGATGTTCGCGTGACTCCGGCATCATCGACATCCTGGCTCAGCACATCCACCTGGGCCACGCGCTTGGTCGCTCCGAGCCGCTTGGCAAAGTCCTGCAGTTCGCCCTTTTCCTTTTCCAGCTCGTCGATGCGGGTGTGCAGCCGGGCCATTTCAAACACGCCGAATTGAAACGACGAACTGGCGGC
>CAYXEY010000914.1:0-1921 GCA_964464105.1 uncultured Planctomycetaceae bacterium | reverse complement strand
TTCGAGCCCCAGCAGGGTAACGCCTGGCTCTATTTATACGCTTGGAGCAATGGCGGCGAGTTCCTCAGCGACGACGGCCGCATGTGTACTCTGAACCATCCGCGCATCGTCGAGGCCCTGCAATGGACCACCGATCTCTATGACGCCATGGGCGGAGCCGACGAGGTCAATGCGTTCAAGAAGTCCTTCCAGACCGCGGCACAGGACCCGTTCCTTCTCGGACAGGTGGCCATGTTCGTCAACGGCGATTGGTTCCTGCGCGACGTGGCACGCTTCCGCCGCGACATGCCCTTCATGACGGCGCCGGCGCCGGTTCCCGCCGCGCGAATCGCCGAGGGCAAGCCGTTCAGCACCTGGGTCGCAGGCTTTGCGTACTGCATTCCATCCACCTGCCCGCCGGAGAAGCTCGATGCCGCGTGGACCCTGGTGAAGTTCCTCTCCAGCGTCGATGGCGGACAGGTGCAGAACGAGCATGACTCGCAGCGCGAGCGCGGACAGGGCCGCATCTACATGCCGCGCATGGTGGCCAGCAAGAAGTTGACCGCCGTCCAGATGGAAAAGTACATCGACGCGCCCGACGTGCCTCCGCGGATTCGGGCCGCGATTCAAACGCACATCGACATGCTCGAGCACGCCCGCTACCGGCCGGTCTCACCCGAAGGCCAGAAGCTCTGGAACGCTCAGGCCGATGCGCAGGATTTGGCCTGGTCACACTCGATGACCCCGCAGGCCGCACTGGACTATCAGACTCGCCGGGTGCAGAAGGCCATCGACGAGTTCTACAGTGCGCCGGCCAACCCAGTGCACGTGTCGTGGTCAATCATGACGGTCGTTTATGTCATCCTGATCGTGGCGACTGCTGCGTTGATCTACCGCCGCTTTCGCGCCCGCGGTGAACACCTTGCGGTTCATCGCCGCGAGTGGAAGACCGGACTGCTCTTCATCGCGCCGTGGCTGTTGGGGTTCATTGTCCTCTCCGGCGGGCCGATGGTCTTCTCGGCGATCATGAGCCTCACCAAGTACGACGTCATCAATCCGGCCACTTTCGTCGGCACCGAAAATTACCGCGAGATGTTCACCGAAGACTGGGGCGGCCCCGGCGCGGATGGCGAAGAGACCGTGCCGACCGGCGTGCGGCGGAGCCTCATCAATACGCTGTACATGGCCATCGGCCTTCCGCTGGGCATGGCAGTCGGTCTCGGCCTCGCCATGCTGCTCGACTCGCGCGTGCGCGGACTGCGCACGTATCGCACGTTTTTCTTTCTGCCGGCGATCATGCCGGTGGTCGCGGCGAGCATCCTGTGGATCTGGGTGTTCAACGCCCAGAACGGCCTGCTCAACTGGATGCTGCATGCGACCGGCATTGAATCGCTGATTGATTGGGCCAGTTCGCGGGTGAGCTGGCTGCAGATCAAGACGCCGATCGCCTGGCTGACCAACAAGCACACGTCGAAACCGGCACTCATCATCATGGGCCTGTGGGGCGCGGGAGCCAGCATGATCATCTGGCTTGCAGGGTTAAAGGACATCCCCACTCACTTGTACGAAGCCGCAGCGCTGGATGGCGCAGGGCCGATCCGCCGTTTCTTCCGTATCACGCTGCCGATGCTCAGCCCGCACATTCTGTTCAACCTTATCATCGGCCTGATCGCGACCTTTCAAATATTTACGCAAGCCTACATCATGACCCCGAACGGTTACCCGGAGCGTTCAACGTATTTCTATGTCTATAAGTTGTTCGACGAGTGCTTCTCGTTCTTCCGTCTCGGCTACGGCGCGGCCATGGCGTGGGTGCTGTTTGGCATCCTGATCGTGCTGACGCTTATTAATATGAGGATTTCGAAGCGATGGGTTCATTACGCGGGAGAATGATGTGTGCCACTGCTTCAAGCAGTGCGAATACGAGGGGGCGCACCAGCTC
>CAYXEY010000913.1:0-1923 GCA_964464105.1 uncultured Planctomycetaceae bacterium | reverse complement strand
CGTTGCGCGGATGCAGGCGACCGGGCTGTCAGGGCGGGTGACGCCGCTCGGCTTCGGGCCGGCGAGTGATGAGGTCCTGCGGCTGAATCACGCGCAGCATTACATCGAGCGCGTGGAAATGACGTGCGCCGCCGGCAAGTCGCACATTGACACGGTGGACTCGGCGATCTGCCCGGAGAGCGATGAAATCGCCCGGCTGGCGGTGGGGGGCGTGATCGCGGCGGTGGACGCAGTCATGGCAGGGACCGCCGACAACGCGTTCTGTGCCGTGCGTCCCCCCGGGCATCATGCCGAGCATGAGCTTTCCATGGGCTTTTGTCTTTATAACAACGTGGCCATCGCCGCGCGGCACCTGCGAAAGCGGCATGGACTGGAGCGCGTGCTGATCCTCGATTGGGACGTGCATCACGGCAACGGCACACAGCACAGTTTCGAGGACGATCCCAGCGTCTTTTTCTGCAGCTTCCACGAGCATCCGCGGTTCTGCTATCCCGGCACGGGTTTTCCCGAGGAGACCGGTCGCGGCGCCGGCAAGGGCACGACCTTGAACATCTGCATGATGCCCGGTGCGACCGATGCCGACTATCGCGCGCAATGGGAGAAGCAGTTCGAGCCGGCCGCGCGGGCGTTTGCGCCACAGGTCCTTCTGGTGTCTGCCGGTTTTGATGCTCACGCGAATGACCCGCTGGCGCAGGTCAATCTGACGGATGAGGCGTTTGTCTGGATGGCGGATCGAATCGTGAAGATGGCCCGCGAGTTGTGCGGGGGACGGCTCGTGTGCATCCTGGAAGGGGGCTATGACCTGGATGCTTTATCGACTGGGGTCTGTAATGTCGTCGGCGCGATGCTGAACGCTACAGAATAAACCGGCTCAATTCCTCGTCCTTCACGATTTCGCTCAATCGCTGGCGCACGTAGGCTGCGTCGATCCTCCGCTTCTCGCCGGATCTCTCGGGGGCTTCAAACGACAGCTCTTCCATGACCTTTTCGAGAATGGTTTGCAATCGCCGAGCGCCGATGTTTTGCGTCTTCTGATTCACCTCGAAGGCAATCCGCGCCATCTCGACGATCGAATCATCCGTGAACTCGATGCCTACGCCCTCGGTGCTCATCATCGCCACATGCTGCCGCGTGAGCGCGTTGCGCGGCTCTTTCAGGATGCGCACGAAGTCATCCTGCGTGAGGTCGGACAACTCAACGCGTATCGGTAATCGCCCTTGCAATTCGGGCATGAGGTCGCTGGGCTTGGCGGTGTGAAACGCACCGGCCGCGATGAAGAGGATGTGGTCGGTCTTCACCGGACCGTGCCGCGTGTTGACCGTTGCCCCTTCGATGATCGGCAGCAGGTCGCGCTGCACGCCCTGACGGCTGACGTCCGGCGAATTGCCCGAACCGCCTCCTCCGCCGCAGAGCTTGTCCATTTCGTCGATGAAAATGATGCCGCTGTTCTCCATGCGGCTGCGGGCCAGCTCGACGACCTTCTCGCGGTCGATCAGCTTGTCGCACTCCTGATCGAAAATAACCTTGCGGGCCTCGCGGATCGAAATCTTGCGATCCTTGTGCTGGGCCGGCATGAGTTTTTCCATGATGTCCTGAATCTCGGGGCCGATCTGATCAGGTCCGAGCGTCGTCGCGAACATGCCCATCGGCATGGCCTTGCGTTCCACGCGCATCTCAATCAGCCGGTCTTCCAGTTCGCCGTCGCGAAGCTGTGTGCGCAGCTTGTCGCGCGTGCGGGCGCGGCGTGATTCTGCCTCGGCATCCGGCTCGCCGCCGCCGTCGACCTGCGGCAGCAACTCGTCGAGCAGGCGCTCCTCGGTCAGTTCCTCGGCGCGGGCGCGAACAACTTCGGTCTGCTCCTTTTGCACCATCGAAATGGAGAGTTCGAGCAAATCGCGGATCATGGAATCGACGTCGCGTCCG
>CAYXEY010000912.1:1154-1924 GCA_964464105.1 uncultured Planctomycetaceae bacterium | reverse complement strand
CGATGCGGAAGAGGCGGAGAAAGCGCTTCGCATCATTTTGGGAATCGGCGGCGCGCCGACGGCCACGCCCACCGGCGGCGGCCCCGGGAATCCAGGCGCAGCGCTGGCGTCGATTACAGGTCGGCCGTCAACTGCAACCCCTATCTCCCTGTACGCCAACACCTATGAAAACACGATCCTGGTGTCGGCGCTGCCTCGCGATTACCCGCGTATCGAAGAGGCGATCAAGATCATCGAGGGTCCCAAGCAGAGCCTGTCAGGTGAAACGGTCGACACGGGCGAAGTGCCTGGCCTGATGGTCGTGCGGCTCAAGCACAAGACCGCCTATGACATCGCCTTCACGGTTGAGGATTTGCTCAAGAACCGCACGGG
The DNA here is from genome assembly GCA_964464105.1 of uncultured Planctomycetaceae bacterium. Classification (GTDB taxonomy): domain Bacteria; phylum Planctomycetota; class Phycisphaerae; order UBA1845; family UTPLA1; genus CAYXEY01. The sequence goes on along the minus strand of CAYXEY010000912.1, from coordinate 1,552 downwards.
CACAAGCCCGACTTTGGACGAAGGTCCTGACGAGAAGACGCTGATCGTTAAGAACTTCAAGCCGTCGCAGAAGGAGTACATAAACAAGCTCATCGAGATGTTTGATCTTCCTCCGGCTGATCTCGGTGAAGACAGCGTGTTGCCTCTCGATTCCAAGGACATTCCCGCGCCGATTCTCGCCAGGATCGCGAAGGAAGTTGCCGAGCAGAGCGGTTTGCAGGTGAAGTGGAATACGGACTTGTCGGGCGACAAGGAATTCGAGGTTATCGACATTCACGCCGATTCGCCGGCGATTCCGGTGAAGCCGGTGTCGACAGACCCGAAACCTGTCTCTATGCGGGGGCCGAGCATGAACCCCGCATTGTGGCTTGCAGACGCCGCCGTATTGACGGCACTTG
>CAYXEY010000912.1:0-1144 GCA_964464105.1 uncultured Planctomycetaceae bacterium | reverse complement strand
CGATGACTGCAGCGCCGATACCCGAGGCAACAACGAAGCCGACAATCGAGATTCGCCCTGATCCCGTTAATAATCGTGTAAATATTTATGGACCGCAGGACCTGCTCGACAAGCTCGAGAAGAAACTAGACAAATACCGCGATCTAAAGGCGGGAACCGTCTATCGCCGGTTTCCCTTGAAGTACGCGCCGGTCAACGAGGCGGCGCAGAAACTCGAACAGATCGTCAATTCCATTCCCACGGCCGGCGCCCAACAGGCGAGAACGCGAGGCGGTCGCAACCAACAAAATACAGGGCCGGCCATGCCAACCATGCCGGGTCAACCTCAGCCAGGCCAGCCCCAGCCGGGTCAGCCGAATCAGCAGCAACAGCCCGGTCAAGGTCGGCCCGGCCAACCACAACAGCCCATAGTCCAGGCGGGCCCGCAGCGCATTCGTGTGATTCCAGAGACGCGCACGAAGAGCCTTTTCGTTGTGTGCGTATCCACCGATGTGCCGCTGGTAATTGAGTTATTGCGCAGCATCGATGTTGAAGTCGTGCAGAACTCGCAATTCAAGATTTTCCAACTCGAGCGGCTCGATGCATCGACCGTGGCGAACAGCCTCCGCGAAACACTTGGAATCTCAAGCCAGAACCAGGGATTCCGGCGCAATTTCCAGATGGGCGGACAGGGTGGCCAGCCAGGTCAGCCAGGTCAGCCTGGCCAGCCGCAGCCCGGTGGTCAACCGATGCCGGGTATGCCCGGCGGCGGAGGGTCGGCGCTGTCGACCGATGTCGAGACGAAGATCACGGCCGAGCCGCAAACCAATTCGGTCATCGTGTCGGGTTCTGAAGATCAGATTCGACTGGTCGAGTCCATGATCAAAGAACTGGAAAGCCAAACTAATACGCAAGAACAAAAAATGGTCCGGGTGAAACTGGCTAATGCCCGGGCGACCGACGTGGCCACGCTCGCCAAGGACTTGCTGTCCCGCACCGGTGGTGGGGGCGGCGGCGGCGGCCGGTTTGGTCCCGGTGGCGGCGGCGGAGGTGGCGGCGGCCGGCGCGGACAGGTGAATGTCATTGCCGATGCGCGGACCAACAGCGTCATTCTCTCCGGTGCGGCCAAGGACCTGATCGACGCGGAGAAGACCATCCGCGATCT
>CAYXEY010000911.1:0-1928 GCA_964464105.1 uncultured Planctomycetaceae bacterium | reverse complement strand
AGCGACGGAATCATAATCCGCAGGTCCGGGGTTCGAGTCCCTGAAGCGCCACCAAGACCCTCAACGCCCTTGCAGATCGCCGATCTCCAAGGGCGTTTGTCATTCCGGGCGCGCACTCGGGCGCGAAGGGCGCGGTGCAAGGATCAGCCACTCAGGACTGCCTCAGTCTGCGCTGAAGTGGAGCGGGCGATGGGAACATCATCGTGTTCCCAACTCGTTGATTAATAACGAGTCTTCCGCACTCGGCGAACCGAGATGGACGCTATTGTGGACTGAAAAACACGCGTTGGTCAACGCATGCTCCGGGCAGGTCCAATGCGAGCCGCGGACAGCCAGCAGTAGCCAATGTACCCGAGCGCTCAACGTCACGAGGCCGGTTCATCTCCCTTCGGCCCGAATTCCTCGCGTGCGCGCTCCAGGAACCGCTTCGTGGGCTCAGAGGGTTCGGCACGGCGGCGCAACAGGTAGGTGGACAGCATGGGCGGCGTGCCTGCCAGGGGACGGACGGCTATGTCGGGTCGATTTAGGGTCTGCACCTGCGAGGCAATGGCGAAGCCGATGCCGTAGCCGGCGCCCACCAGCGTCAGCATCACGCCCAGGCTCGTTACGTGGTCTGCTACCTTGGGCGGTACGGCCGCGCCATTGAGCACCGCCTGGATCTGGTTGTGGCAGCCCGAGCCTGCGTCGGGATGGCACAACACCAGCGGGAACTTCAAGGCGTCCCGTAACTTGACTTGGACATGCTCCAGCAGAGGATGGCGTGCCGGCACGATCACAGACAGCGGATCGCTCCAGGCCAGTTCGGCCACCAGCCCGTCGTTGACCTCATCCGACAGCGCAAAGCCGATGTCCAACAGGTTATTGTGCAGGCCCTTGAGTTGCTGCGTGAATGGCAGCTCAAAGACCCGGATGTTCAGCTCAGGCTCCTCCTCCCGGCTGCGCGCCAGCAGCGAAGCAATGCGCGGCTGGGCCAGGCTGTCGCAGATACCGATGCGCAAAACGCCCTGATAGCCCTGGGCCGCGCCCTTGGTCGCCTGCACCGCATGATCGACCGCGGCCAGTACGCACCGGGCTTCGCCAAGCAGCACCTTGCCAGCCCAAGTCAACCGCGTCTGACGCGTGCTGCGGTCGAACAACTGCACGCCGAGCAAGCGTTCGAGGTCGCGCATCGCGCGCGACACTGGTGACTGCTCAATGCCCAAACGCTCGGCCGCGCGGGCCAAGTGCAATTCTTCCGCTACGACGATGAAGTAGCGCAGCAACCTGAACTCCATAGCGGCCTCCTATTCGCGTTGTTCTGGTCCAGCCGAACCGATCCGCTCCGCTCAATTTCCCCCGATGTCTTGACCTCGGGGCGCTGGATGCCCGTCTTGTCCCAGAGTTCAGGTTAATATACCTTACCCCCCTACCCTAACAATAAACATCTACCTATGGGTCATACCGTCAAGGAAAAACCGAAACTCCTCGCTCGTGTGCGTCGCATCCGTGGACAACTTGAGGGGATCGAGCGTGCTCTGGAAGCCGAAAAGGGATGTGCCGATGTTTTGCACCAGATCGTCGCCGCGCGCGGTGCGCTGACGGGCTTGATGCGCGAAGTGATGGAGAAACACATCAACTCGCACATCGCCCATCCGCAAGACCCTGGCGACGGCACGCGCGAACAAGGGGCAGCCGAGCTGATTGCGATTCTGCGCAGCTACATGAAGTGAATCCAAAGTCGCCTATGGGCGGCAAACCTCCCTCGGACGATCAAACCCCATGTCGTGTTTTCTTACCTTGTGTTTGCCGCCTTGGTTGTGCTGCGGCGGCTGGCTTGAATGCGCATGACAATGAATCCGCCAGGTGCTCCATCTTCCGGGAAGGATTGGTTCACGAATCGCTTGCATTTCTCACCGCCGGTTGCCGCCGCGCTTGCCGCCGCGCTGCTC
>CAYXEY010000910.1:0-1929 GCA_964464105.1 uncultured Planctomycetaceae bacterium | reverse complement strand
CCTCAGCGAGAAGGACCGCCGCGGCATCGGCACCTTCCAGCCCAAGGACGAGAAGAATCAGGACTCGACCGAGCTGACCGGCGACATCAATTACCGCAAGATCGCCGAATACGGGTCCGATTCGGATCCCCGAGCGTTCAACTTTGACGGCGAGTTGAATGTCGCCAATCGCGGGCTGATCGAGTTCATCGAAGTACTCAAGCTGGATGTCGCCTTCCTTTACGACCTGCTGGGCGCGTCGCAGGAGCACACCATCAAGCCCAAGAAGTTCGCCCAGACGCACATCGACGAAGTCATCATCGGACACACCAATGAGCCTGAATACAAGAAGCTGCAGAACAACGAGCTGATGGAGGCCTTCCGCGATCGTACGATCAAGATCGACGTGCCGTACAACATTCGGCTCGCCGACGAGATCAAGATCTACGAGAAAGACTTCAATAAAGAGAAAATTCGCGGCATACACATCGCCCCGCACACGATTGAAGTGGCGGCCATGTGGGCCGTGCTGACGCGCCTGGAGGAGCCCAAGAAGGCCGGCCTCACCCGCATGCAGAAGCTCAAGCTCTACAATGGCAAAAGCATTCCCGGTTACACCGAAGACAGCGTGCGCGAATTGATCGAGGAGGCTCCGCGCGAGGGCATGCAGGGCATCAGCCCACGCTACATCCAGGACAAGGTCTCCAACGCGCTGGTCAGCGATCAGGCCATTCAGGAGAAGTCAATCAACCCCTTCATGGTCATGAACGAATTGGAGGGCGGTCTTTCGCACCATTCGCTCATCGCCGACGAGGAATTGAAGAAGAACTACAAGGACCTGCTCGCAGTCGTGCGCGAGGAGTACGAGGACATCCTCAAGGGCGAAGTGCAGCGGGCCATCTCGGCCGATGAGGACGCGGTACAGCGGCTCGCGGCCAATTACATCGAAAACGTCCGTGCCTACACCCAGCGCGAGAAGGTTCGCAACAAATACACCGGTAAGGACGAGGAACCGGATGAGCGGCTGATGCGCTCGATCGAGGAAAAGATCGACATCCCGGACAGCCGCAAGGACGACTTCCGCCAGGAGATCATGAACTACATCGGCGCACTTTCTCTTGACGGCAAGAAGTTCGAATATCACACCAACGCCCGCTTGCAGAAGGCACTGGAATTGAAGCTGTTCGAGGATCAGCGCGACACTATCAAGCTGAAGAACGTGGTCTCTGGCGTGATCGACGACGACACCCAGGCCAAGATCGACGTGGTCAAGCAGCGGTTGATCAAGTACTTCGGATACAACGAGACTAGCGCGACGGATGTGCTTAATTACGTGGCGAGCATCTTTGCTCGGGGAGACACGAAAAACGACGACTAGTAGCGTTTCCCCTATGTAGCGGACGATGTGATACGCATGCGGTACTTGGCCATGCGTATTTATGAATCCATGCGTGAATGTTGTCAGAAATCAAACGGCGCTCGGTTCGTCGTCCCTCATGAAGGGGGGACGCTACGAACGCACCTTCGCCAGCACAATCGGCTGATTCTTGCTCGTGACCACGCCGCCGGGCGGCTCGCGGGTGATGGCGAACACGATCGGACTTGACACCTTCAACTTCGGCGAAAATACAATCGTCTCCGCCGCGGTCACGCTGCCGGTCACTTCAAAGAGACCGGCGTCCACCGGCGGGCCTTGACGATCGGAGTCGATGATCCAGAGCTGGTAAACCGCCTGTGCGGGATCGAGCCGGGGCAGACCCGTCAATACAAGGCATCCCTGCTGCAACTTGGCGCTGAAGCGCACTTCGCCGGTCACTTCGCCCAGCGTGGGATCGCTCTCGCTCCACGGTATAGTCAGCTTGTCCGCGGCGGCTTTGATGGCGTCACAGGAGATCGGTGTGGCTGTCTGTGCGACGGTTGCCCCGGCGGGCGTCTGGTTTCTCTTCACGC
>CAYXEY010000909.1:0-1934 GCA_964464105.1 uncultured Planctomycetaceae bacterium | reverse complement strand
CAGAATCCCGAGCGGACTGTCGAAAGGCACTAAGGTGAAGTCACGGCAAGAACAAAGGGGAGTAGATCCCGGCCGTCAACCCGAAGGTCGGCATTCATGTCAGCCCGGTTGATGTCGCAGCCCAAGAAATTGCCGGTTGCCAGCAGCGCCTCTATGAAATGCGGCACGTCGGCCTGGCTGATGGTGTGGTCGCAGTTCATGTCGCCGGGCGCAACCATTCTTAGTGCAAGGTTGTGGCTTCCACCGGCGGCGATGGCCGTAATACCGCCGTTCGCGACCGGAGGCTGGCCGGCGCCGTACGAGTCTTCACCCCAAACCGCAACGGTTTGGTCAGACCGTAGGCCCATGGTATGACAACCGCTCGCGGCGATGGCCGTAAAACCCTGATTCACCGGTGGAGCAATGGACTGACCGAATTCAGGATGCTGTCCAGTGTTCGTCGTGCCGGCGCCCCAGGCCACGATTGATCCATCCGCCTTCAATGCAACGCTGTGAAGCTCGCCAGCGGCAATCGCGACAAAACCTGAATTGGGTGAGGGCACGATCGCCTGACCAAAATGGGGATATTGGCCGGTGTAGGTGGTGCCGGCGCCCCAGGCGACGATCGAACCATCGCCTTTCAGGGCGAGACTGTGCAAACTTCCGGCGGCAATCGCGACGAAATTCGAATTCGGACTCGGGACCATCGACTGGCCTTGCTCCAATTCGACGCCGGTATTCGTGGCCCCCGCACCCCATGCGTTCAGCGAACCGTCGGCTCTGATGGCAAGTGTATGGAATCCGCCGCCCGCGACTTGCAGATACCCTGCGTTGGGTTCCGGCACATTGCTCTGGCCCTGCGAATTGTCGCCCCACGCAACAATGGACCCGTTACTCTTCACTGCAAGAGCATGATGCACGCCCGCTCTAATGGCAACGAAGTCTTTATTGGGCTCCGGGACTTCGGGAATGTTCCCCCACGCGGCGATGGATCCGTCGTCTCTCAATGCGAGACTGAACCCCAACGTATGGCAATAGCAGGGAAATGGTCCCGGGCAGCCCTGCCCACCTTCCCAATTGCAGTACCGGAACCCCCCGGCGGCAATCTGAAGAAAGCCGATGTTTGGCGCTGGCAGGAATCCCAGTCCACCCCAATGATCACCCCACGTCATGACCGCGGCGTGATTCTGGGCATCGGCCAGCGAGGCGCATGTCAGGAGAATCAGCAATCCGATTGACATTGACCTATTTCGATACGCCATGAAACACCTCAGATTAGAGGGAACACTACTCAATTTGAAAATATACATTAGACGCAAACTAACGAGACATGCCGGCCGAATGAACTGTTACGGCGCCATCAGCGCGGCAACAAAGGCCTGTGCATCACGACCATTGATGGCGAGATCACTGTTCATGTCCGCGCGGCCGAGGTCGCAGCCGGTGAAGGCGCCGGGGTTCAGCAGGGCATCGATGAAATGAGGCACGTCAGCAAGATCGACTACATCGTTGCAATCAACGTCTCCCAATCTGCATCCCAGGTTGAAGGCATAGGCAGAGCCGGCGTTTGGCGCGGCGATCGTGTCGTCATAATCCGCACCCACGATCACTGTGCTGCCTGAGATAGCGGCGCAGGCTCCGAAGTCGTCACCGGCAGCGCCGTCATGGGGAACGAGATGTGCCGTCGCCGTCCAGAATCCCTCTGATCTTTCGAAGACGTAAGCCGAGCCGCTTTCCGAGCCCGCGCCGATGTTGGGGTCCGCGGGAGCGCCGACGATGGCTCGATCGCCCGACAGGCCGACCCACCATCCGAACAACTGGCCGGCGAATGGAACGGGCGAAAACAATTGAGCTTCTTGCGTCCAAGTGGCGCCTGTTCGCCTGAAAACAAAGGCCGATCCAGCATCAACGCCCGCAATCGTGTCGCTGCTGGAACTGGCAATGATCGTGTCGCC
>CAYXEY010000908.1:0-1936 GCA_964464105.1 uncultured Planctomycetaceae bacterium | reverse complement strand
TCCCATGCTCTGCCATGTCGAGGCGTTTTTCTTCGCGCCCATGGAGGTGCGCGCCTGTTCCGCGTCCTGGAACAGTACGTTCAGTGTGACCAGAAGATTTTCCCGGACACCGCGAGTTCCGGATTTGTAGTCGCCTAGGAATTGCGCGGCCTGCACGAGGTGGACGTATTCAGGCAGCCGCTTCACACACAGGGTTTTGACGCGCTGCTCTCCGAGCCAGATGCCGCCGTCATCCACACGAACCGTCGTTTCTGGGTCGAAAACCTGATCGCGAATCAAACGCGTGTCATCGTAAATGCGCGCCTGCGTGCGCCACGACGCCGTGGGATGCCAGTTGAGCATCGAGCCCAGAATCCGCAGGTACTGTTCGGGATCCACTGACGCCGGAGCCATACCAAGCGTGCGCAGGATCTGCTCGGTCGTCATCTTCAGGTGCGCGGCGCGTTCCACGTCCGCCTCGGTCGGAATCGAGCCGTGACAGGGAATTTTTGCCGATATCAGGACCTGAATATTGCGAATCCGCGTCGGCAGAAGTTCGCTGATCGGTCTGAGCGTATGCTCGCGAAGAAATTCCGCGCGCCGATCCACGAACGCCGTTGCGATCCGTCTCCCGTGCGTCATTCCCTCGCTCAACCGGTTGGCGCGGATATCCCGCATCAGCAGGAGCTGTTCCTCGATGTCGGGACTGGTCCACAGGGATATCTGCAGCGCGGAGTTGACTGGGAAATTCTGACCGAGCAGCGGCTGCAGCTGCTGCACGATCCGATCATTCACACCGACTATCGGAAAGCAGACACAAACAAATCCAAGACAGCTGTCGGCGTGAAAGTACAGTCCGGTGTCTGCCTCATAGGCGATTGTCGACAGCAAGGCGGCCGGCGTCTTGCGTTCGAGCATGCGATTGTGAAGTTGAGTGATTTCCATGCGCGCGCCTCATGCAACGATTGATTGGAGTCGTTGAACCGCACCCCAGCGAGCCCGTCATCCCGACACAAACGTCGGGATGACGGACGATGCTTCGAGCTCAGATCACAGGGGTGACGACTGCTCCGATAATCGTGGGCGCCACCGTGGCGACGAGTCCGCAGGCGATCGCTGGCACGGCCGCCATGATCGATTGGCGAACGACACCCATGACGAGGCCGACCACCAGCAGTGCGGCAGCGATCAGCCTGCCGAGATCTCCCTGCAGCCAGTCGACGAGCGTCGTGTAGGCCGAGTTGAACTCCGTGCCGCCGGTTCCTGCCATCGTCATTGCCGATGACAAACAGCAGATCGCAAACACCGCCATCAGAAAAATGCGAGATCGATTCAACAATAGTCTGTTCATTTGGATGCTCCAGAATGCGCTGAGGAGGCGGTATTCGGGGATCGCTCATGAGTGCCGGCCCGGGGCGAATTCGCCGGCGCGGATGCAGGTCGTTTTTCGGCGGCCGACTGCGGCGCCGTTTGCGGGATTGCCGATTGAATGGAGAAGAGCCGCGCGGGCTCCGCGGCATAGGGGTTCTCGCCAAACGCCCACCGCCGAGATTCGATTTCAATGAAGCTGTACCCGCCGGCGCGCAGGATTCCTTTCTTGTCTTCCCACGGAGCCACCCACACACGAATAACCTGTGATGGGGTACGGATCGGGACGGGTTTGTCCACGTTCGGTAGTAGCGTTACTGCCGGCTGCTCAGGTGTCCCGTGCGATGAGTTGGCCCCGCCGGATTCGTCGCGACGTTCCGGTTGACGGCGGTTTTGACTGCGTTCAGCTACGCCGGGTTTATCGCCGATAGCATGGGCGGCCGTTGGCAGCACAACAGCACTTCCTTCCGTCGCGTGGTACACACCAGTCGCGCTCAGGCATCGCACGCCCTCTGGACGCCCGGGACATGCGAATTCCCGCTCTCCTATCGTGGTGCAGCCACTTACCGTGGCTGCGGCCAGCACTCCC
>CAYXEY010000907.1:0-1944 GCA_964464105.1 uncultured Planctomycetaceae bacterium | reverse complement strand
AGCCTCGTGTTGTCGCCTGGCGCCTGGGTGACATACACCGGCGAGTTGAAGCCCGAGGCGACGAGCTGGGCCGCGATGGTCACCGGCGGGAAGCTCTCGCACTCATCGGGCACGTTGTTGGTGTTGCAATCCTGGCTCGTGCCGTTGGCGATGTCGGTCTCATCCGGAATGGTGTTGTTGTTGCAGTCTGCCGCGCCGAGCAGGGTCGTGGGAATCTGCGCGGTTGCGGTCATACTGGTGGGCGTGCCGGGTTTCCACAGGCCGAGTGTGGTATTGCCGTTGCCCGACGAGGCGTTGATGTCAAAGCGGAAGTTGTACATCGTGCCCCAGCGAATCGCGTTGGCGCCGGTGTTCTGTGCCTGGGTTTCGCAGGCCCAGGTGATGCTGTTTGCGCCAACGGTCGCGGGCCAGTCCGTTCCGCTGTAATTCACGCTGCCCGGGCCGTCGCCGCTGTGATAGTCGACGTCGTGGAAGCCGATGTTGGAGACGGCCGCGCCGCTGGGAATGGGCACGCTGAACGAGCCGATGGCTCGATCGGAGTTCATGTTGTAGACGGCGAATTCGTAGTGCCAGAGGTTTCCGCCGAGGCTGGTGGCCTTCGATGAGACAATGAGCAGTCCGTCATTGGGAACCTGGACCTGCGTCTCGGTTACCGTCGCATCGCTGATCTTCCATGCCTGAATCGCCGCTTTCTCGCGCTGCGTGGTGAGCGCCATGGCGATATTCCAGGCCGAGCCGCTGCCCGACACGGTCACCTGGCGATACGAGACGTTGTTGTTCTGATTGTCCGCCGCGGCGTCATCCGGCGTGACGTACTGGGCTTCGCCGTAGTAAACGCCGCCGCCATCCTGGGCCGGGTCGAGGTCGGAAATGCGCACCTGCAGTCGCCGGGCAATCGATCCGGAATACGAAGGGCTGGTGAAGGGATAGGGATAAACGCCGGTGTGGGGATTCACTTCCCACTTGGGGCCCAGGCCACTCTGACTGCCGTTCAGGCCGCAGCAATAGGGATCGGAGCAGCCGACACCGAGCAGCGAGCCGGTGCCGGGGTTGTTGCACGTGCAGCAGAGGTTCTGGGCCAGGGCGGTGAAGCCGTGCTTGAGCCAGCTCTGACCGATCTGCTCGATCCTGCCATTTTTCAATCTGTAGAGATTCTGGCCGATCACCGGATGCTGGTTGGTGCTGCTGACCCATTGCAGGTTCTGATTGCCCTGGTTGCAGGATGTCGTGCCGATGTCAAAGGCTTCGATCCCGCCCGAGCTTGCGTAGTTGCTGCCGGGGTTGGTCAGATCGCCGACGATGACATCGGGTCCGCCGGGCGAATTACAGGGCGTCTGGCCCAGAGTCGAGGGTGCAAACCACGCGGCGTGAAACAACGCCGCAATCATGACGAATTTCGAAATTGATCCCAGCCTCATTAACGATGCTCCTGACAAAGTAAATCCCCTGATCCCGGCGTCGCGGAATCTGTGTGTCTGTCTTCGCTTCTGGGCGTCGGAATACCGGCCGCCGAACGGACTCGCCCGATGTGCTGCCTGTAACCCAATCGGTCGGAGTGAGAAGCTGATGCAACAACAACGTGAGCGCAAGCCGTTCGCCGGCTGGAGCTTGCGAAGTCTCTTCAGGCCCCTCGTGAGGTCGATAACGGTGCGCTTTACGTTTGGAACCCCAAACCAACCCCGTCTTCGCGCGGCCTGATAAATCGTCGGTAGCCGCGCAGAATCCAACCTCATGAATGTTACCGGGCGAATCTCAAAAATGTCAATGAATTTGCGGGTTTTTGGGCGGAAAGCCCTGCGAGGGCAGGCCGGACCAAGCGTTCGTTTTGCCGATTAGTCTTACCGGTCCGAGACCTGACCGGCGGTTTCGGCAGGCGGCTCGCCGCCCCTTAAGCGCGCCAGGATTGAGTTGAGAATCGTCCGCTCCATATCACGATCGCGCGGC
>CAYXEY010000906.1:0-1970 GCA_964464105.1 uncultured Planctomycetaceae bacterium | reverse complement strand
TTGATTCTTCGCGTGAGGCAGTAATGGCGACTCTTCCAGGATCATGGCGCGGTGTTTCTATTCTGGCCAGCGCGCTCGCCCTGATTCCCGCGCTGGCATTCGCGCAAACCCCATCGGAACGGAAATCCTTCCAACTCCGCGGCAAGGAACAGATCATCTTCCCGCGTGAAAAGCTCGTCGCGCGCGGGCTCACGCCGCCGGAGATTCCCGACGATCAAAACGCGGCATGGGTCTATGTCGACGCCATCAATCTCTATGTCGAACCGCCGAATGACATTGATCAATTCGAAGAAACCATCCAATCCGGCAAATGGCCCGAAGGCGAGGCAGGCCGACAACTCTCGGAGTGGCTTGATAAGAACGCCGAGGCGATCGACCTGACCCGCAAGGCCGGGGCCATGCCGCAGTACTACATGCCGATGGTTTACGACGGCGAACACAATGAGTTTGTCGCGGCATTGCTTCCGACGATGTCCCACATGCGCAGCCTTTCAAAAATGATGGCCTTGAGCGCTGTGCGATCAAGGCAATCCAATCCTGACGACGCCGTGGATGATGCCATCGCCATGCATCAACTGGCCCACCACACCGCGCAAGGCAACACGCTCATCGAAGGTCTCGTGGGAATGGCTATCGGGCAATTATCTGAAAGGAGCCTACGCTGGTCGATTGAGGATGGAACGCTTTCGGCTGAGAAACTGACCTCGGTCAGTGCAGACCTTAACAAACTTGCCGGGACGCAACCCGACTGGGAGCGAATGGTCAAGTCGGAGCAAAAGCTCTCTGAGGGCCATATCGACGACATGCTGGATGCGTCGGGCACGTTTCTGGGTCTTCTGAATCCTTATTCGGCATTTGGCGAGCACATTGACGCGAATCCAGGCGGGTGGCAACAGTTGGGCCGGCGGTTGAAGCGCCTCTATCTGCCCGACCGGCTCATGAAGAAACACAGCCGTTCATACTATGAACGAATGGTCGCCATGACTCGCGATGAGGAGCGAACGGGAATCGTCAGATTGAATGAAGAGGATTTTCTCGCAGACATCCCTGCCTGGAACGTGATCGGCAGGATGATGCTGCCGTCGTTGTCGCGCTCGTACGAAATAACAAAGGTGCGTCGCGCGAACTTCGAGCGGACGCGGGTCGCGGTTGCCGTCGCGGCCTACAAGAAATCTCGTGGGCATTATCCAACAAAGCTCGCCGACCTGACGCCGGCGTTCATTTCAGCATTGCCGAAAGACCCATTGACCGGACAGGACATCGAATACGCCGCGGCCGCCGATGGCAAGTCACACACCGGACTTGAGCCGATCGACGGTGACAAGGCCAAGGCGTACTACGAGCGCCGTAAGGTGCAGGCCGAGGCTCGACGTCAAGAGGCCGCGCATCCGTGGAGGATTCTGGTCAAAGAATACACCGATCGATATCAGTTCGACGAGGCCCAGCGCACCGCCGCCGATGCGATATTCCGCGAACTCGAAGCCCGTTCGGCCGCGTATGCAAAATCGCTTGTCGCGAACCAGAAGCCTGATCCCGCGGTTGAGGAACAGTTTACTTCGGAACTGGTCAAGCGACTCAGCAATCTGCCGACGCAGGCTCAGCGCGATGCCGCAAAGAAGCGGGGCGAATGACGTGAATCCAATTTCCCTCAGAACATTTCGTACATGGTCGGACCGGCACATCCGGCTCGGTCTGACGATCGCCATGGTCTGGTTTGTCGCGGAATCTCGCGGCGTCGCAGACGATCGCCTGCTCGGCGCCATGCCCGACGACGCGGCCATCGGCGTACTAATTGAGCGTCCACGACAGGACTTTCCGACCAGGCTCATCGAGCCGATTCTGCATGCCGCCATGCCGTCGCGCTCCGTGGCCGTGGCCATCGTGAAGGCCGTCGAAAAGCTCACCGTGCCGACGCTGGTCTGTTTCAACACGCCGATGCTCACCGGCGAAAAGGCTGATTTCGTGGTCAT
>CAYXEY010000905.1:0-1977 GCA_964464105.1 uncultured Planctomycetaceae bacterium | reverse complement strand
ACGGCGCGAAGCCGGTCGGGCCGCTCGGGATGGTTTGGCCCGGTGTCGTGATCGAGGAATCGGTCGTTATAAATCCAGGCGGTTCGGGCCATGCAAGCGGGTTCCATTGGCTGTTGTTGGGCGCGAGCATTCCAACGTAATTGCGTCACCGAAACGCGTCAGCGGCATCCAACGATGGGAGAATGTGCAGGGAAGTTTAACAAACCCCGCAATCGGGCGTCGAAGTACGAGGGCAATCAACCGATCCAAGGGCGAAAACCATGCGTTGGTGTATATCTGTTGTCATTCTTGTGGCGTCACTGGGCAACGCAGACCGCGTTCCGGCTCAGCAAGCTGAAAACGCTCAGGCGGCCACGCCGGCCAGTGCTCCGTCGGCCCCTCAATCGAATCATTCGACCGACCTCTTTCTCGCGCGATCCATCGGCGGCAGCCGCTACACGGCCGCAGACTCCGTCTTCATCGCGAACGCCTCGTCGCCCGAGCTGGTGCGTCTGCCCAAGGGCGGACTCCTGGCGATTTTCGATCGGCAAACGTCAAGCAAAGGCGGGTCCACGCTATACGCGACTCGTTCGAGCGACCAGGGGCGCACTTGGACGCGGGCACGGCCGATTCGATTGACCGGCCCCGAGCGCAAGCGTGAGTCCACCCACGCACGTCATGCCGATGTACTACGACTTCCGAACGGCACTCTACGCATGTACTTTACCGAGGACGGGCCGGAGGGCGCGTGCCTGATCCGATCCGCGACATCGAGCGATGGATTGAATTACAAGGTTGACGATGCCATCGCGGCCGAAATCGAAAAATGCAAAGACCTCCAATGCGGCGTGGTCCGCGTGGGCGGGCTCGTCCATTTGTTCGTCAGTCGGTTGGCATCGACGCCGCCAGCGAAGCCGGGGGAAAAGGCCTCGATGGACGTTTCACATTTCTCATCCCGCGATGGACGCAAATTCGAACACATCGGCCGCGTCAATCTTGCCGGCGGCGCGCCGGGCACGGGGTTCGAGGCCCACGCGAAGGGTATGCGCGCGGTGGTCACCCTCGATGGGAAACTCCGCTCTGCCGTCAGCCGAGACGGCAAGAACTGGTCGCTTGAATCGAACGTGCTGCTGGCATCGGGCCGCAATGCGTCGGTTGTCGAGATGCGCGATGGAACGTACCTGATGGCCTACGAAAACGAATCCACCGCGTCCACGCGCGGCGATTCGCGCCCCGCGCTCGTGACGCTTGCACCCAGGATCAAGTCGCAGCAGTCGAATGACGAGGTTGCCACGCCTGAAGAGGAAATCGACGTGTCCGCACCCGCAACAGGTGATTCGGCAGCCGAAGCTGCTGATGCGGGCTGGGAGGCCTTTGCCACTGAATCCGCGACGACTGAATCCACGGAAGTCGTCGAAGCGCCAGACGCTTCCGATTCATTAGCCGCGGCCACGCCGGACGACAGCGCCCACACGGCGACTGATCCGACCGTCGGATCGGCGGAAGCGGAGGCCGCGAACGCCGAAGCGAAAGCTGCCGACGACGAACACGCCCGAGTTGAAGCAGAGCGCATCGCCAGAGAGCGCGACGAGTGGCTTGCCGTGCCGGATCCCGCGAGGCCGGCATCGGAAACGCTTCCGCCCTTGCCCGATTTCACGACACCTGTCAATTACGCAGAGTGGTACGCCCGGCTCTGCGACCAGAACACGCCGGACAACGCCTACTGGGCCTACGACGAGTTCATGCCCTCGCCGCTCGATGTCTCGCGGGACAGGGAATGGCCCGCCATGGACATCATGTACAACCGCGCCGATTTCACCGAGCCGGCGCCGTGGGACCCGGCGAAGCTGCCCGAGTGGGAAGCGTCTTATGAGGCATCAAAGCCATTGCTGGAGAAGTTTGAAGTCGCCAGCCGGCACACCGGTTTCGCCCGGCCCATCCAATTCAGGCAATCGGACTTCGACGAATCGCCCACCGGCCAACCGCTGCTCGTGGGCC
>CAYXEY010000904.1:0-1984 GCA_964464105.1 uncultured Planctomycetaceae bacterium | reverse complement strand
GCTCGGTGGTGGTCTGAATGATCCGCTCTTGCGCTTCGATCGCCCGCTGCACCGTTGAAAGGATGTGCGCGATCTTCTTCTGCTCGGGGAGTGGGGGGAGGGGGAGCGGGAAGGACGAAACAATCCCCTTGTTGATGTTCTTCTGTGTCGACTCCACGTTTAAGCGAGCCAAATGACGTTTGTGGGCTTGCAGGCAGAACGACAGATACTCGCGGTCGCAATCTTCGCGCGGAATTATTGCGAGGATCGCCTGATTGGTTGCGACAGGAAACGTAGTAATGGCCGTCGCTCCGATCGTCGCATACATTGAAAGCAACACGGTGTTTTCTGGCACGATCCAAGCGCTGCAAGACTCAAGGCCCTCGCGTGTGATCGTTTCTTTGGTCGACTTCAGATAAACGCCACTGCTGGTCATGTCTTCGATCAAGACGAAGGGGATATCGCCGCCGAAGTTGCCTTTGTGTTGCCTGCTTGGGGTCCCTCCGGCTTTCAATTTAGTCGCCAGTTCATCCATACGAGTGAGAGTCCACTCGGTAGGAATTTGAAAGTCTGGCCACTCGTTCATTGCCCGATCTTCTCCAGAGTCTCGTTCAACACCATGTCCGTATCCATGTTTGCTCTGCGAGCTTCTGCGGTCGCGATGTCCGCGCGCCGTTGGCTCCGCTCGGCGCTCACTCCGCTCCCCCTTCATCGTTCCCGCTTTCCTCATCATTCCTTGCGATCCGCATGACTTCGGCATCAGTTGTTCGAAATTCTCGAATAACTGAGTCTTCCTCCAACTCTCGGTCCTCACCGGGATTCCAGGCTTCCAGCCGGTTCTTGAAGAGCATCACGCAGCGCCGCCTTTCAACTGCTTTGCCGTCCGTGCGGTAAGCGTCAGCATCTGGCGAATGGCGATGGCGTTGAGGCGTTTCAGGCGCTCGCCTTGGGGGAGTTCCATGTGGATGAACTCGGCGTTCATGTTCTCGATATTGGCGAGAACGAGGAGTTGTTCCAGGGTGGCGTGATCGCGCATGTTGCCATCCTTGTCGGGGTTGGCGTCGCGCCATTCGCGGGCGGTTTGACCGAAGAGGGCAACGTTGAGCAGGTCGGCTTCGTTGGCGTAGGTGATGGAGGCTTGCTTAGGGGTCACTTCCGCCGGAATGAGGTGCGCCTGAATGGCGTCGGTGTGGAGGCGGTAGTTGATCTTGGCGAGGGTGCGGTTGAGATTCCACGCCAATGAGAGGCGGCGGTTCTCGTCTTCCTTGAGCCGCTGGAATTCCTTGATGAGGTAGATTTTGAATTCGGGGCTGATCCACATGCCGAATTCGAAGGCGATGTCGCGATGGGCATAGGTGCCGCCATAGCGTCCGGCCGCCGCCCGCAGGCCGATTGCGTTGGTCTTCTCGACCCATTCCTTGACGCTGAGCTTGTAGCTGTTGAGCCCGGCCTGGCTTTTAATTATGGCGAATTCGCCGGAATTAAAATCGGGGTTGTGGACCGTCTCCCAGATGCCAAGGAATTCGACGGTGTTGCGGTTGCGCAGCCAGTCGGAGATGAAGAAATCGCCGTCCTTGGCCTTGAGCATGTCGGTGAGGGATATGTAGTCCTCGTCCTCCCGCCGAATGACGGTGATCTCGGTGCCCCGGACATTGATCGTGGCGTTGGTGGGTTTCTTTTTCATGCCACACCTCCTTTCGCTTTGCATGGGCAGAAGGCAGTTATCCGAAAATCCCGGATAACTGAAATGTGAGGCTGAATGTGGTCTTCTTTTCTCATATGCCCAGTTGTTTCAGGATGCCCCGCAAGGCCTCGTCCGTCTCCCGCGCCTCGGCCTCGATGACCTCCAGTTCCCCGACGATCTCTGCGATGGGCCGGTAGGTTTCGGCGTCCGAGGTGTGGATGTAGCGGCTGGGCGAGATGTTGTAGTCGTTCTTTTTCAGCTCTGCATGGTCGACGATGCGGCTGAGTTTTTCCGCTTCGGTCCAGCCGATGAGGGTGTCGG
>CAYXEY010000903.1:0-1987 GCA_964464105.1 uncultured Planctomycetaceae bacterium | reverse complement strand
AAGTTTCCACTTAGGATTCTTCTCTGAAATTTCGGCCAGCGATGCAACCAGCGGCTTTGCCGCGGGATTCGGTGGCCAGCCGTTTTCGCTCTCTTTGCGAACGACTCCAGAGCGCGAGCCCCCGGCTTTGTGGAAATATCGTGCACAGTCGAGAAGGGTCAGTTCCACACCTGCCACGTTGGCGAAACCTTCTTCGCTCTTGATTCTGTTGAGAGCGTCAGCTCGATTGACTCGCGAGAATGCTCGAGGCGTTTGATAGAGGAATTGCAGACGGTGGCGCCCAAGCTCGAAGTCCCGCACCTGTTTGGGCACGACGACATGGAAGACCATGGCAGCCTGATGCGATGAGCCATGGAACGCTGCAGCTCGCAATAGCGAGATCCGATAGTCAAGCCGCTGGTGTTTCATCAGCGGATCGATCCACCGCACAGGATCAGGTGCCCCGATGATCTTGTCTTCCGGACGAAGAATGAGAAAGAAACCGTGGCGGGGGTTGGCCAGCCGATCTTTGTTGATCAACCGCGTCGCGGCCGCCGCGAGATTTCGGGGCGCAACGTGCAGCGCTTTGAGCGCTTCTTCCCGGGAGAAGCAGCTCCGCCCACGAGCAAGACGATCGTCGAGGTACTGCTCCTCTATGACAAGCTCGAACGCGTGGTGCTGCCGCTGTACTACGGCTATGCCGAAGATTCTGGCCGATGGATCAAGATCATGAAGGGCGCTATCAGCAAGAACGCTTCCTACTTCAACAGCCATCGCATGATGCGGCGCTACGGCACGGAAGCTTATCTGCGCTGACGAGGGGCCGCCGCGGTCGCCATCCCGATAGCGTCTTGTGATCAGAGTCGCTGATCCGCCGCGGCGAACTGACATCTGCATTTGCGAAGTTCGTTTCTCGCGTGCGGCTGCCGATGGGCCAGGCATGCAGAGTTGCTGTTTTGTTGATTGGTGTTTCGACGCCGTGGCGTCCTGCCAATGGCGGAAAGTTGCAGTTGCAGACATCCACGTCAGCATCTGTCCAACCTCCACCAAATCGGTAGAGGGGGCAAGAGCGGCGTCCGACGGTGCTAGCACACCGCCGGGCGCCTCACCAACACCCAACCCCTGTGAGGTTGAGCAATGGCTACCCGTCAGTCTACCCGGAAACGGCCCTCCCCCCGTGCCGACCGTCCCCGTCCGCCGATCCCCTCCGCCCCGTCCGTGCCGGTGCCGGCGAAGTCCGGGGCCGCCTGGAAGCGAATGGCTCGCTCGGCGGCCCGCACCGACGACAAGCCCGACCTGGATGAAATCCTCGAGCACTATTGTGAGGCCCTGGCGATCGCCGAGACAGCCCACGAGGCACTGGTCGCCCTTCAAGAAGAAGATGGCAAGTGGATCGGCGGCGCCGTGCTGACGCTCGATCGCGGGCTGCAAGAACTGCGGCGCGCCTACACGGAGCTGGATCTTGCGATCCTGCGCCTGCGTCGGGAGGGTGCGGCATGAGCAACGACACCCAAGACCCGAACGGCACCGCACCTTCGAACAAGCGGCCGCTTCCGAGTCTCGCGACGCTGGCGAAGGCGATCGACGCCCAGCGTCAGCAGTTGGCGCGCGTGCAGGCGATCGTTCACTCCAACGCTCGCCTGCTGCACGAGTCGTATGATTTTGAGATCGGCGAGACGGACCTCGCGTGCTGCGCGGATGTGGTCCGCGACCTGCTCGGACGCGTCATTGCGGCGCTCAAGCCGTTCACCCTCGCGCCCGAGCAGGACAGCCCTCCGCCCGATCCCATGAAGCTTGCACGGAAGATCGAGGCGCTACGACACGATCTCTTCCGCGCACAAGCCGTCGCTCAGGCCATCGAGAACCTGACGCGGACGCATCCATTCGAGGAGGGCGAACCCAACTTGAGCGTCGTGTTTTCGGCCATCGTCGAGATGATGGACACGGCGCTCTCGGAGCTGGAGCCGCTGACGCTCGGGTTGCCCATTCCGATGCCCTAGTCCAATCG
>CAYXEY010000902.1:0-1988 GCA_964464105.1 uncultured Planctomycetaceae bacterium | reverse complement strand
GACCCGATCACCTGGGAAGACTACATCAACTACAACTCGATCACTCCCGAGATGGTTGAGTTTCTGCGGGCCTGCGTGCTGAGCCACTTGAACATTCTGATCGTCGGCGGCACCGGCTCTGGTAAGACGACGCTGCTGAACAACCTGTCGTCGTTCATTCCCGACGACGAGCGTATCGTCACCATCGAGGACGCCGCGGAACTTCAGCTTCGCCAGCCGCACATCGTCCGGCTCGAGTCGCGACCGGCCAACATCGAAGGCAAGGGCCGCATCTCCATTCGCGATCTGCTGATCAACTCATTGCGTATGCGCCCGGATCGCATTGTGGTCGGCGAGTGCCGCGGCCCCGAGACGCTGGACATGTTGCAGGCCATGAACACCGGTCACGACGGTTCATTGACCACGATTCACGCCAACAGCGTTCGCGACGCGGTGCAGCGCGTTGAGACAATGGTCATGATGGCCGGATTCGATCTGCCGGTGAAGGCCATTCGCCAGCAATTCGCGAGCGCCATTCACCTGCTGGTTAACGCGTCGCGTCTGACCGGCGGTCCGAGAAAGATCATGTGCGTCGCCGAGGTCACCGGCATGGAAGGCGAGGCCGTGACCATTCAGGAAATTTTCAAATTCGAGCAATTGGGCATGGATTCGACCGGTAAGGCTTACGGCCAGTTCCTGGCAACTGGGTTGCGTCCGAGTTTCCTCGATCGCCTGAAGTATTCGGGCGTCGAATTGGACATGTCGTTATTCGAGCGTCGGGTTCTGGCAGCCGACAAACACCAATAAGTAAATGCCTGTGCGGCGGAAAGGGCCGGGCTGAAGCTCGAGTCCTGCCGCCGGAAGGTAGAGGCGAACGCCTATGTCGTCCGTTCACATGCTGGCTCAGGGCATCTCGACCGAGACCCTCGGATTGTACGCGCTGCCGTTGATCGGCTCGGTCATGCTGGCGTACGCCATCTGGAACCTGATCGGCGATCTGCGCGGCACCGAGGCCAAGAAGATCGCCCAGCGCCTTCGCGATTCGTCAGGCCGGCTGACCAACGATCGCAGCAACGATATTCGCGAGTCGATTATTCGGCGGAGCCAGACGCCGACGACCGCGATCACGCAGGCCCTGGCCAATCTGCGTTTCGCGGCCAACCTGCAGACCATGCTCGAGCAGGCCAACATCCCATGGACTGCGACGACGTTCATGATCAACCTGCTGGGGCTTTCGGCCGCCGGCTACATCACCTGCTACTTCCTGCACGTTCCGCTGTGGATCACCATCTCGGTTCCGGTGGCGCTATTGATCCTCCCGATCATCTACGTCTTCGTGCGGCGGAACATGCGCATCAACAAGTTCATGCACCAACTGCCCGACGTGTTCGAGCTGATGAGCCAGGCGCTGCGCGCCGGGCACTCGCTGGCCAGCGCCATTCTGGTGGTCAGCCAGCAGATGCCGGACCCGGTGGGTACCGAGTTTGCCCGGGTGTTTCACGAACAGAACCTGGGCATCAAAATCGAGGATGCCCTCAAGGGCCTGGGCCGGCGCATCGCCCTGATGGACGTGCGTTTCTTCGTGACGGCCGTCTTGATTCAGCGGCAGACCGGCGGCGACCTGGCCGAAGTGCTCGATAACATCAGCGGCGTCATTCGCGATCGCATCAAGCTGTTCGGCACAGTGAAGGCACTGACGGCCGAAGGCCGGCTCTCGGGCTGGGTGCTGCTGGCGTTGCCCATCGTGGTGTTCGTTCTCGAATTGGTGATCAACCCCGATTACGCCAACATCCTGCTGGAAGAGCCGCTGGGGCAGTACATGCTCATCGGCGCGGGCGTGGCGCAGCTGCTGGGCCTGGCGATGATCCAGAAGATCGTCAACATCAAGGTCTAGCAGTGGGTGGGCGCAAACCCCCTCGGGCAATAATTCCGGGGTGGCATGGCCGCGGCTTATGGCGGCCATGCTTGCAAATGTAGTGATTTCAATCCCGCCGAATGCGGGAGAGGTC
>CAYXEY010000901.1:0-1989 GCA_964464105.1 uncultured Planctomycetaceae bacterium | reverse complement strand
GAAGCATGTCGCGACGCCGTAAATCAACAATCAGGTCATCATCCGGCCTCAGGCGCGACGGCGCCATGCGCGGAAAGAAGTCGTCCGCGCCGATCTTCGCCGCGCTGGGCGATGAGACGCGCCTTCGATTGATCGCGGCGCTTTGCGGCGGCGCGCCGGTGTCTATCTCCGTCCTGACGCGCGGGACAAACATCACCCGCCAGGCGGTCACCAAACACCTGCTCGTACTGGCTGATGCCGGCCTGGTGCGGGACGTGAAGGTCGGTCGCGAGCGGCTATGGCAATTTGATCCGGAGCAATTGAGCTTCGCGCGGCGGGCCTTGGACGCCATTGCAGACGAATGGGATGTGGCCTTGGCGAAGCTCAAGCAGGCCCTGGAGGATTGAATTTCTCAGCCTCAACACGGGCCCACGCGGTGAATTGCCGGGCGCAGCGCGTGAGCGGATTTAGCAATGTTTGCGTGGCGCAAGTGGCCATGGCACAGTGGGCCAGAGCATGCGGCCTCAACTTGACCGGTAGGGCGGTCGCCCATATCCTTCCACGTCCGACACGGGCGGTCGCAACATCGCAGAGGCCGTGCGTGAAAGCCGGGTAGGTAGCTCAGTTGGTAGAGCAACGGACTGAAAATCCGTGTGTCGCCGGTTCAACTCCGGCCCTACCCATATCAAAAACACGGTTTTCTCCCGTTTTAGTCGTCTCTTGCGTCAGTCTTGCGTCAGTTTCGGATGTGCCCAGCATCGCCGCCGTGCGGGCGAGGGTAATCTGATCAGGCGTCACGGCCGCGTAGTACGCCATCGTGGTCTCAATCGCGGAATGACCTGCCAGTTCCTTCACGGTTTGAACGGTCACCGACTTGGTCCAGTGGGTGATGGCTGACCGCCGCAGATCGTGAATGCTGATGGTGGGAGTCGGGCGACCCTTCGGATCCATCCGGACCAGGGTCGGCGCGTGCACTGCGGCGCGCAACACGATCTCGCTGAAGTCTCGGCGGACATTGTTCAAGACGGCCATTTCTTCGCGCCACTTCCCGGCCGCAATCAGCATTTGAATCAGTTCAAGGCGTGCCTGTGGAATGAATACGTAGGGGTGCCCGTCGGCTGCGCCCGCGTGCATTTTCAGCAATTCGGCGGCCGTCTCTGCGGGAATCGGAATGGTTCGGGTCTCGTACGATTTCGGCGTCCAGTGCAACATCTTGTGGCCTGCCGTCTTGCTCGCGACGGTGACAAATTCGCCGGCGAAGTCCACGTCGGTCCATGTCAGATGAACGATCTCCTGGTACCGGAGTCCGGCGGTGTAGCCGATTAGCAGAAAAGCCCTCCACCAAAGGGCCCGTTCGGCGGCAGTGTGATTGCACGCGGCCAGCAAGGCCCGAAACTCAGACCGTGTGACGTACCGTGGTCTGGTCTTCTCGACCTTGTCGCACCGCACCTCGGAAAACGGATTCTCGGTCAGGTACTTCAATCTCTTCACAGCCATCGAGAAGGCGGCCTTTAACTGGCGTTTGTGTTTATTCACGGAGCTTGTTGCCATGCGGTCGCTCAATGCGGCCAGGAACCGCAACACTGTGACGCCGTCAATGGTCGACAGCATTGCATCCCGACCGACGTGATCGGCCAACAACTCGAGCGCTTGCTTCGTCGCCAAAACGGTCGAGGCCTTGAGTCGCATTCCCTTGGCGCCCTGTCGGAGCATTACGAATTCGTCGATGAAGACTCCCAGGCTGATGGGGTCACGCCTTGTTCGGCGCGCAGGGTGCCTGTCGAATTCGTTTCGCTTCTCGGCCTGGAACGCCTCGGCTGCGGCTTTTGAAGTGAATGTGCGTTGCATCCTTGGAGTTCGTCCGCTTCGTGCGGAGGTGAACCATCGCACGATCCAGACGTGCGCCCTTCGCTGCGGCCACAGGCACTTGGGAAGGGCGGATCCGCTCTTGTCGGTTGGAACCGGTCCTGTCCATCGTCGAAAGACTGATACCTTTGTAGTCATGTATCA
>CAYXEY010000900.1:0-1992 GCA_964464105.1 uncultured Planctomycetaceae bacterium | reverse complement strand
GGCGACGCCGATCAACCCCATGGCGACCCCCGCCCTCCCCAGTTTTCGCCCAATTGACCTGACCTCGATTGCGGGCACAACCCGCAACAGAAACGCGATCCCCAAAATGACAAGGGATGCCGAGTAATAGTGCCCTGTCCAGGTAATAAGACTCGCTACCGCCGTCAGGCATGTGAGCGGTGTCGATGATCGGCACAGCCAGGCGGCGCCGCCGGCGAAGGCGAGGATCATCCCGATCTTGAGGCCACGGAGAAGTTGAAACTGCATGATCAGCATCGATGGCCATTTTTCGGCGAATACCCAGCCGGCAAGTGCAAGGGCGGCAGAGGAAATGATCACCGTCAATGCGAATCTTCGAAGCAGTGGCGTCGATCCCTTGACCAGGCCCATCGCGAGAAGCAAAAACGCGCAGGCCAAGGGCATCCAGATTGAGGGCGCCCATTCGCTGGGAAACAGATGCATGACGTTGTTGCCGCGCTGCAGGTTGAGCCATTCGTCACTCGGGCGACCGAGCGTGACCCCGGTCCCCCCGCCGATCAGGAGCATGATTCCGATCGACATGGCAACGAAAGCTCCCGGCCAGAGCACTCGTGCTCGCCAAGATGAATCGGTAGCAAACATCCACAGTCCGAGCACGATCGGCGTCGCATAGATGGCGGTCAGCAGATGAACGGCGACCGCGGCGATTAATGCCCCAAACGCCAGCATCGGACGACGATGCAAGACACCAAGGACAGACGTGAGAATCAGGGGAAGCGCGGCCATCCGCGTATAGAACGCTGGATCGTGGGTCGCCTCCCCTGCCGGCGCATCGTGTGCAACGATGAAAAGGGCGCAGGCCATGCCCCCTGCCCACGCATTCCCTGCCAATGTTCGCCCGAGGCTGAACAACGCCGCATAGGTTGCAAACAGTGCCATGAGATGAAACACGAAGAAAACGTACGGCAAGGGTGCGACGCGCCCGCACCCTGCCACGATTCTCCATAGCACCGTTGCATACGAGGCACCGGATTGAATTTGCAGGTCATGCGGAAAAAGCGTGTTGTCTTGATACCAATAGACCCAGGGCAGAATGTTGGCGTGATCGCCGCTGGGCGAGGCCGCGGGCAGCCGCTCGGTGCATCCGCCAAAGGAATAACCATTGACCGCGATATGCAGGCCGGCCCCGAGCAATCCGACAAGCATCGGGCCCATCAGATTACGAGGGCTATGCGGTCTTTCCGCGACGCCGACGACGATTATGCCCGTCTCAATGTTGTGGCCCGCCATGGTCATTCCAAAAGTCGTCGCGAATTGTAGTGGCAACGCTGCGCCACAAGGGTACATTACACTCGCGGAGTCGTTGCGTGCGGATCACCGGCGAAGGTCTTGACGTCGGCGCTGATTCACGGGGGATGGCTCCATCGCTCGTTTCTGAATTCCCAGCAGTCGCACGGTCGTCACGTGAGGGAGAGAAAAATGGCTGACAACGCACCCATCCACCGACCGCCGCTAGCGCCGGGCAGCCTGCTGAGCAAGTTCAAAACGCCATTGCTGCTGCTCGTACTGCTTGCATTGGCCTACCCCTTTTACTGGTGGTTCATCAAGCGCGTCGAAGTGCCGCAGAACCACATCCTCGTTCTGGTCAACAAAGGCGCGCTGCTGAATGAGCCCGGCTTGCCCAGGGGTTTTGAGACACAGGTCATTTTGTATCCGGAGATGGTGAAGAAGATCGCCGAGTCGTCGGGCAAAAGCGAGCAGTGGGTACGCGACTATTACCCCGGCATTCAGTACGAGGTCCTCCCCGAAGGCCGCTACTTCATTTCGCCCATTTATTACGAGCGCATGGTCGTGCCTGCCACGATCATCGAGAACGGCCAGTTCGGCGTGAAAATCCGAAAATATGGCAAACCCCTTGCAGCGGGTCATGTCGTCGCGACGGCTCCGGACGAAGCCGGCCCCATCGCAGGCACCCTCGAGCCCAGCCGCTACAACATCAACCCCTATGCATAC
>CAYXEY010000899.1:0-2010 GCA_964464105.1 uncultured Planctomycetaceae bacterium | reverse complement strand
CGACCATCCGGAACGAATCTCGAGCGACATGGATGTCTTGTTGGAACTGGACTCTGTGGCCGCTGCGTCGGCCGAAGCCGAAAGCAGGATCGAGCGTACGGGCGGGTTGCGCCGTGTCCTGAGACGTGCTGTTGCGGGAATCGAGAACGAGCGGACCCGGCTTGCCGCGAGCCTCTACCTGTTCCTCGCGGATGAAGGTGATCTCGCCGCCCGCGGTAAGGACGACTCCTTGTGGTCGGCCGGCATAGTCGTTCGCCGTCAGGTGATCGAAGATCTCGCTGGCTACAAACCCGGCACGTTTCGCAACGGCGAGGAGGAGCGGATACGCGGCATCGTTGCCGGCGAACTGGCCTGGCTCGACGCAACCGAAAGTGGCGCTGCACAAGCAACGGATGGCCTAGGCGGCGACGCCGATCTGCGTGACCTGCTGGCAGCTGGCTACGGGCCACAACATCCGGTCGACGGACTCTGCCATCTCGTATGGCCTTCATCAGAAGTCACGTACGACGCCCTACTTTCGTTGTCACTCACCGACGACGAAGACTCTGATGACCTCTATCGCTACGAGATGGTTGCGACCTTCTCAGCAGATATCTCGTCGTACGTCGTTTGTTACGTGCCGGAACCGTTCCTAACGGATCGAGTGCTCTCCGTCTGTCCCGGTGTCACGGAAGTGTTCTCAACTTCGGGCAGCGACGAGCGAGACGCAGCGCATGCTCGGATGAGCGAGTCGATCAACGGCGTCTCGCAGATCGTCAGTCTCCCCAACGGGCAGACCCGGCTTGTCCCGATCCGCCTGCACGATGCAACGGACGAGCGACGAGATGAGCTGCTCTATGAGCTCGAACCCGACTCGCGGGAAGAGATCAGGGTGATGGAGGCGGATGTGCCTGGGGATGCGGGCACGCTACGCCGGCTTGTCACTAGACACAGCTTCAAGCTCGCCAAGAGTGATCACTACTGCTACTGGTATACCGACAGACCATTCTATCTGCGCCAGCTCCGGGTGGATGTAAGTGATTTCACACCGCCGCCAGCCAATCGCAATAGACCGATAACGCTTCAACGCTTCTCGCTGGCAAGTGGTAGTCCGGTGCGCCTAGACGACAGGGGAGTTGTGGTTCTTGACAATGAGAACTGGCTCGTGCGTGGCCAGGGCTTCATTGTGGTCTGGTAACCACCGGGTGCTGGGTCGGCCGGACAAGTTTCATGATGTTTGCGAGGCCGGGGCTTGGAGATGTCCAAGCGTGAAGGAGGGTTGCTGATGGCACATCGTGATCTTGTAAAGGCGGGAGGCCTGGATCCTGAATGCGGAACACCCCCTCGTTGTAGCCCTCCACTAGCACGAAGTGGCCGTTGTACCCGGGGCGCCCCATCAGCGCCGGTTGGTTTATGTTGCAGATTACGGCGCAATCGGGATCATTAACCGAGTCGATCAGGTCCGATGAGGTTGGCACTCGCTGGGTGAACGTCACCGCGGGATGTTCGAGAAGGTCACGGACCACCGGAACCTCTCGCGCAGCATCAGCAACCGACATTATGTGGTTTGCTACCTCCTCGTCCCCTGTCTGGCGCAGAATCTCGTGCCTCGGTGAACGGACGAATGACTCGGGATCGAAGTCTTCGACGTTTACGACGGACCCTCCGTGCTGGGCGATACTGAGCAGACCCCTGAACGGCCATGTCTGAGCACCCGCGCGGAAGTCCGTGTACTTATCGGCTAGTACTTGGCTCAGCTCCTCCCCGAATATTGCCTGCCAGCCCATCCGCAATGCGGATTGAAAGCAATGTAGGTCATCGTTCGTATTCGCGATGAATGAGATTGGGTGCGGGAGCATGGTTACTACTGTACGACGCATGCGTGAGTAAGCCAAGGCGGGCATGGCGCCCGCCTTTGCACTGCTCCGGACGGTAGGTCAGCTCCCGCCGCCTCCGCCACCAGGCGCTCCGCCTGGATCGCGATGCATGGACACTAGCCGCTCCTTTCGCTCACTTTGCCGCTGTTCGGGA
>CAYXEY010000898.1:0-2010 GCA_964464105.1 uncultured Planctomycetaceae bacterium | reverse complement strand
TCCAGGCCGGAGGCGTCAGGGATCAGCGCCGAATGGCTGTGATTCGGCACGAAGCGCAGGGCGCAGCCCGCGAGCCCGACGGCGGTACGCCGGGACGCACTGATTCACTGTTTGAATAATCCTTTGGAGCGAACCGCATAAGACCCTTATAGTTCTGAAATGTCGGCCTACTGTCGGGTTGCTGTCGTGTTGTCGTTGTTCCTGGCTCCCCATACTTCGCCACATCGAATGAGAACGAAGGAGCCTTTCCATGAGCGCTACAGAACATGCCCAACAATCCCGTCTGCTGACTCCGACCGAACTGGCCGCTTGCATCAAGCTGTTCCGCGAGATGCGGCAGTGGTCACAGGAACAGTTGTCCGCGATTTCCGGCCTCAACGTGCGGACGATCCAGCGTGTAGAGCAAGGCCAAGTCGCCAGCCTTGACACCCGCCGAGCCCTTGCCCGAGCGTTCGAGCTTGAGGACATTGACGCGCTCAACAAGCCGTTCGTCATTCCATCCGAAGAAGACGCCAAGGCTGCGAAGGAAAAGTTCGACCAGGAGCACGTCACCTTGACGGCGACTCCGCTGACTACTGGTAAGCAATTGGCCAAGCTGGCAGAAACTTGCTCAATGGACTTGTCAGAACCGGCTTTTGAGCTGCCTCGCGAGGCCGACGAAACCTTCGCGATGCTGGTGGACTACCTGCGTGAGTATCGGGATTGTGCCGATGCCTATAACGAAACGCAGAAATTCGAGATATACGATGAGCTGCAATCCCACAACGACGCGCTCAAGGTGCTCGGCGTCTCACTGCGCTACGCCACGCGCAAGATTCAGGTGAAGTGGGGAACAGGTGCAGATGTGAAGCCGATGCTCGCCACGGTGCTTTATATCGTTGGCTTCCCACTCGGCAAAGAACCCGAACAGTTTGCAACACCGAAGTCTGCCAGCATCCGTCTGTAGTTGGGCAACCAACAAAGGCCACAGGCATCAAGGGTCAACGCCGGGCGACCTCGGAAATGAACCTTTCCTTGATCTGCTCCGTTTCAATGATCTGCTTCTCCGACGCCAGGTACAGCCGCTCGGCTTCCTCAGGTGGAAAACCTAGTTCCAGAAACAGATTTGCATCCGGCTTGGTGAGCTAGGCACTGTCTGGCGAATTGGCTCAGCCACAAGCCAGCCCAGCACGAGTGAATTTCCGAGACACTGTCTAGGAAATCCAGATGGGCAGCTTGCGAACCCGCCACTGCCTCCCGGGATGTCTACGATTGAGAGGCCCGCTGCTCAGAAATTCTCGTATCAGTGATACGGGAATCGACAGGCCCGGATAGCGTCAGTAGTGCGGCGAACTCCTGCAGCGTCTCCTGACTGATCGCGCTGGCTTCATGCAGCGCAGCCATGTCGTCCAGCAAGGGTTCAATGATCGGGCTTTCCATGGAAGTCAGGCCGCGACCGTAATGCCTGGCGCGTACTCGTGACGGGCCGGCTGCACCACGATTTCCACATGCTGATCCAGCGACACCAGCGCCTGCATCAAGCGCTCCAGCGAAATGTTCTGGAGCTTGTAGCGGCGAACCTGGGACACCTTGGGCTGGGTCATGCCGGTGATGTGGGCGGCTTCGGTCTGGCTCAGGTCGCGCTGGTCAATTAGTTCGTTGAGTTTGAGCGCGAGCGCGGCCTTCGCCGACAATTCTTCCGCATCGTCGAAACCGAGATCCAGCAGCACGTTGTCGGTGCCTTGAGGGGTATCTTTGCGACTCATAATGTTCTCCTGTTCGCTGCGTAGCGGGCGAGCACTGCCTTCAACCGCTTCTCGATCAACTCCACATCCGGCTGCGGCGTAGCGATGCCGGACTTGGACTTCTTCTGGAACGCATGCAGCACATGCACCGCGTCCCCGATCTTCACTGTGTAAACCGCACGGAAGGTGTCGCCCCGATGGTCTTCCACCAATTCGTACACCCCAGAACCGAGTCCCTTCCAGGGCTTGGCCGAGTCCGGCGTGCCGCCCAACTGGACGACGAACA
>CAYXEY010000897.1:0-2017 GCA_964464105.1 uncultured Planctomycetaceae bacterium | reverse complement strand
CGCATCCTGGGCGATCAGTTCCAGCCCTGCCGCTTTCGATGCGACGATGCGGCGTGCCTGCGTCCCTGGCCTCGGATGCGCGCACGACGAGAGCAGTTTGGGAGGGCGCGATGTTGAGGCGCGGCACCACCTGAAATGGCTCGATCAAGTCGAACTCGGCCATCAGGGCTTCGTGATCAGCGGTGAGGGTGAATCGTCCGCACATGTGATAGAGTTCCGCGAGGTGATTAACCTACGCTCGTCGAGCATTCTTGTTTTTCTGTCGCTATTCGGTATTCGCAATTCGACATTAGATCCTCCGCATTCGTTATCATGCACCAAAGCGCGTGATTTGAGAATCGCGCGAGGCCAGAGGAGCCGCGCTCAGTGCACTACCCCTTCTTCGACGTCCCGCAGATCGGCGGCGGATTGCTGATCGCCGTAGTGGCGATCCTGCACGTCGTTGTATCGCATTTCGCGGTCGGAGCGGGGCTCTTCATCGCCGTCGCGCACTGGCTGGCCCTTCGCCGGGGTGACGACCTCGTGCTTCGCTTCCTGCGTGACAACAGTCGCTTCCTCGTCCTTTTAGCGTTCATCTTCGGAGCCGTCTCCGGCATCGGCATCTGGTTCACCATTGCGGTGGTCAGCCCCCGCGCGACAAGCGTCCTCATTCACAATTTCGTCTGGGGCTGGGCGGTCGAATGGGTGTTGTTTGTCGTCGAGATCGTCGCCGGCTACTGCTATTACTATGGATGGGATCGCCTTGAGCCGCGGCGACATCTCGCCATCGCGTGGATCTACGCCATCGCCAGCTACGGCAGCCTCGTGGTGATCAACGGCATCCTCGCCTTCATGTTGACGCCGGGCGACTTTTTTACCGCCGCTGGCGCGAAGCACTACGACGCCGCGTTCTGGTCCGGCTTTTTCAACCCCACTTTTCTGCCGAGCCTCATGCTTCGCTCGCTCTCAGCGCTCGCGTTAGCCGGGTTGTTTGCCTGCGTAGTGGTGAACCTGTCGCCGCGTTACACCCGCGACGAGCGCACGCGGATCATCAACTACGCAGCGTATTGCCTTGCGCCCCTCGCGCTCATGGCCCCTACGTCGCTCTGGTATTTCAACCACGTACCCGAGGCCTCGCGCATCATGGCGGCCGGCGGCGCGATTGCCATGACGCTGTTTCTCGCCTTCGGCATCGTGTGCAGCCTGATGATTGGTGCCTATGCGTATTTCGCGCTCATCCGCCATAAACAATACGTCAGTCTTTCGACGGCCTTGCTGCTTTCGGCCATGGCGCTGGTGACGACCGGGGCGATGGAATTCGTCCGCGAGGGCATCCGCAAGCCCTACGTGATTCGCGAATACCTTTGGTCCAATGGCATCGCCGATCGCGAGTCGGAGTACATGCCCATTGCCCTGGGCGGGGCGCTGTCCAACGCACCCTGGATTGTCGGTGATACGAATCTAGCGACGGCAGGCCGCAAGAAGCGCGGCGAACTGATCTTCCAGGCGCAATGTGCGGCATGCCATACTCTTGACGGCGCGAATGGCATCAAACATCTCGTGGCCTACAGCCGCGACATCATCCGCGACGATATCGAGCACCTGCACGAGCGCAAGAACTTCATGCCCCCGTTCCTTGGAACCAATCGC
Organism: uncultured Planctomycetaceae bacterium; assembly: GCA_964464105.1. Taxonomy (GTDB): domain Bacteria; phylum Planctomycetota; class Phycisphaerae; order UBA1845; family UTPLA1; genus CAYXEY01. The sequence continues at coordinate 388 of CAYXEY010000897.1, read as the reverse complement.
GACAAGGAGGATCTCACCGCGTATTTGTTCTCGCTGAATAACATCGCCCCGAAACCGCGGCCCGGGCCGCAGCGTGGCGGGGTGAAGCCATGACGAGATTGTCCGCCATCGCGATGATGGGTGTCATCTGTGTGACACTCGCAAACCCCGCTGCCGCGTCACCGGAAACAAGTTACATATTTGATCTGCGGCCGATTACGACTCAAACGTCGCAGGACACGCACAACTTCTCGGGGACGACTGCGGCGCCCGAGGAAAACGATCCGGCAATCCGGGCGACAAAATCCCTCATCCCGCCTAAGGATGAATTCGGACTGCCCGGCCCGATCTGGCTCTTCGAGTTTTTGCTCCCGGCGACCTTCTTCTTGCACGTGCTATTCATGAATGT
>CAYXEY010000896.1:0-2021 GCA_964464105.1 uncultured Planctomycetaceae bacterium | reverse complement strand
GTTTCACCCACCCCTCCGCTTGACGCGGCACGCATCCCCAGCGAAACTAGACTCGTTGAACGCGGCTCGCCTCGGCGGGCCGTTTTCACATGGAGAGGTGTCCGAGTGGCTGAAGGAGCCGCATTCGAAATGCGGTCAGCGGGCGACTGCTGCGGGGGTTCGAATCCCTCCCTCTCCGATTCCGTCGAAAGCAATTTCGTAAGCTCTTGAAACTCCTGAGTTTGCAAGAGTTTCTCGATTCCTGACTGTCCATTTGCCCTCAAATTGCCCTCAAAATGAACTTGCGACGGAGCGACCATCGACATCGATTCCGCGCCTGCGGCTAAGGCCAACATGGCCTGCTCGCTGTCCTCATCATGGAGGTGGTAATAAAGGTCGAGCATCTCAGACGAGCTATGACCGAGCCAGGCCAGAGCCTTACGATAGGCGACATGGTGGTTGGCACAAAGGCTCGCGAAGTGGTGTCGGAACGAATGGAGCTTGTATTGCTCCGGATTGTCGAATCCGCACGTCCCGCAAAGCCGCTTGAGTCGCATCAGCAGCAGCCGTTCTCCCACATCCGTCAAAATCAGCCCGGCCGCTTTGTGCTTGCCCAACAACTCCGCGATGCGCGGATGGACCGGCACGAAGCGATCTTCTTTATCTTTCGTGCTCCCATTGGATCCGCCGCGACGTACATGAATCATCGTGGGCTTGCCTGCGCGAACTCTGAGGTCCTCCCAACGCAGTTGCTCGACCTCGCCAATTCGAAGACCGGCAAAACCCATTAAAGCGAAGGCTAGTTTGTCATTGCCCAGGGCGCCGCCAATGAGCGACTCTACTTGGGGTGTCGTAAAACAGGGTTGTGGTTTCGCCTTGGCCTTGGGAAGCGTCGCAGCTGCAAGGCGGTAGTCCCGAAGCACCTGTTGGCGCCAGCCCCACTTGAACACCTGTTTGGTGAGAACCAGTGCGCCGTCAACGGTTTTCGCCGCATACTCCTTTCCAATCAGCCACTTGCGGAAGCGATACAGGTCGTCGGCTGAGAACCGTCGCCCAAGCGTAATGCCAACTTCCGCACAGAATTCGCGCAGCTTCTCAAGGTCGGCCGAGTACTTCGCTTCCGTCTTGGGAGCGACGCCCTTTCCCTTGACCGATTCGAAATAGCGATCGATCAACTCGGAGACGGAAATCGTGGACTCCACGACACGGTCGCCCCCTGCATCAAGTCGTTGCTGAATCTCGATGGCCAGCCGTCGTGCTTGAGACTTGTTGCTCGTGCCGAGCGTCTCACATACTTGCTTGCCATCCGTATCGCGGTATTCCGCCGTATAGCGGCGCGAGGTTTTTGATTCATCCTTACCATACGAAACGCGGCGACCGATGGTCACCTGCGTTCCATCCACGCGTTCGCGGTCGATGAGCTTCATGACGTTTCCCTTGAGGACAGCACGGAAAGTGTAGACTTCCAGGAGCGAGAATTCTGAGGGCAGATTCATCGCGATTTTAGGCGATCCTATTGCATGAACTCCTGAACCAGCCGATCTCGCCAAAAGCGAAGCGGCTTGCCGCGCCGGACGGCGCCCCCGTATCGACCTTCTGAAACGTGTCGATAAAGCGTGGAAAGCTTGAGTCGCAAGAGCCCAGCCGCCTCGTTCGGCGTCAAGATCGGCGGCAGCGTGGTAAGCGAATTCTCCAGTTCCGGGAGCGTAAGTTTTCGGTTCATCGTTTCAAGTCCTCCCCCTATTCAGCGGGCATTTTTTTATAACGTTCGCGTACAAGCGAACAGGCGCGGCAAAAAAAAGCTACTCGACGCCTTGACGTTCGTTGTGTGGATCAGAGGTCCGTCCAATGGCTGGCACTCTCGCAATCCCCACTTCACTACTTCGGCTTACTCGAACCCATCTTAGCGGCCTGATTGATCAACACGTCCCATTGTTCTGACGTCAACTTGCGGGCTTTTCGCAAAAGCTCCGGCACCTTGGCAGCGGTCGTCGCATCCTGTGACGCGACCTCACCGACGATTTCGTCAGGCTTGCTCCAAC
>CAYXEY010000895.1:0-2022 GCA_964464105.1 uncultured Planctomycetaceae bacterium | reverse complement strand
GCGACCGGGCTAAGGCCAAGTTGCAGACTGAGCAGAATGGTTTGGTCAGCGGGTTGCCCGCGCTACCGATGGAGTATGCCGCTACCGCGGCGGGCATCGCCTATAGCGCGTTGAAGTTAGACCTCGATGAGGCAACTGTCCAGGGCATCACCCAGTGGCGAGAAGATGACAGGCAGGCGCTGGACCGACTTACAGAACGTCTCAAGGCGGTCGATCCAGCAGCATTGGCTCGCACGAAGCGCAACACGAAGGCTCAGATCGAACAGTTGGCGACCCTCCTGAGAGACGCCGTGGCCGCGCTTAGCCAGGAACGTCTGACAGCTATCCGGACATTGCGTGCCGAGGCACTGGTCAAGCGGCGAACTGCGACCGAGTCGGCCAAGGTCGCATCCTCCAAGCTCGACGGAATCGGTGCGGATACCTGGCGGGCGCTATGGGAGGCCGCGAGGGCTTATTCCCAGACTGCCTACCCAGGCAGGGATTACCCGGTTACTGAGGACGCACTGTGCGTGCTATGCCATCAGGAACTGGACCAGCAGGCGCAGCAGCGATTGCGGAATTTCGAGGGCTTTGTGCAGGGACAGCTCGAGACCGAAGCCAAGGCGGCAGAGGATGCGTATCGGCGAGCGCTGGACCGGCTCCCTGTGGCGTTGACCGAGGACCAGATTGCAACGCGGTGCCAAGCGGCTGGCTTGGCGGAGGACACTTGGGCAAGAAGGCTTGGCGAGTATTGGGGCGAGGTAGGCAAGGCTTGCGACGCTCTCCTGCGCGGTGTGGCCGACGAACCAGCGACGGCCGTTGCGCCGCCGAATGCCATGCTTGACGAGTTGAGCAAACGAGCCGAAGGACTCGAGCGCGACGCAGTACAGCACGATCAGGATGCGAAGACGTTCGATCGCGTTCAGGCCAGCAAGGACAAGCTGAATCTCGAAGCCCGGCGTTGGACGGCTCAGCAATCCACGGCGGTTCGCGCCGAGATCATCCGCCTTCGGAAATTCGCTGAATGCGAGGCGTGGAAGAACTCAGCGAATTCGCGTGAGATCTCGATTGAGGCCGGGAAGATCGCCGAGCGGGTAATAACTCAGGCGTTTGTGGACCGTTTTAATCGTGAACTGAGCGCGCTCGGTGCGTCACGAATCAAGGTCGAACTGTGCAAGACACGGACGGAGAAGGGAAAGGCGCTTCACAAGCTACGACTGAAAGGCGCGCAAACCGACCAAGACCTACCAGAATCAGTATTGAGTGATGGCGAGCGCCGCATTGTTGGTCTGGCCGCGTTTCTCGCGGATGTTGCAGAGCAGCCCCACGTCGCGCCCTTCGTCTTCGACGATCCGATCTCTTCCTTGGACCACGAGTTCGAGTGGTACGTAGCAGTTAGGCTCGCCGAGCTGGCGCAGAATCGGCAGGTGCTCGTGTTTACGCATCGTCTCTCGCTTTATGGTGCGATGGAAGATGCGGCGAAGAAGGTCGGTGAAGACTGGAAGAAGAAACACTTGCAGCAGCACTGCATCGAGTCGTTCTCGGGGACTGCTGGCCATCCGGCGGATCAAGCCGCATGGAATGCCAACACTACCAAGGCCAACAACATCTTGCTGACACGCCTCGACGACGCCAGAACGGCTGGCGAGGCATCCGGGGCGGACGCATACAGGAACATCGCGCAAGCGATTTGCAGTGACTTCCGGAAGTTGCTCGAGCGGACGGTCGAAGATGACTTGCTGAATCAGGTCGTAAGGCGCCACCGTCGAAGCGTCACCACGGAGACACGGCTCGCTCGGCTGCCCCACATCAGCCAAGCGGACTGCAAGTTCATCGATGATCTGATGAGCAAATACTCCCGCTACGAGCACAGTCAGTCGTCGGAGACTCCGAGCTTCATTCCGGAGGAAGCCGAGTTGCGCGGGGATCTCGAATCGCTGAAGAAATGGCGCGAGGACTTCAATAAGCGCCCAACTGGGGCGAACCCATGAAGATCTCAACGATCCTCGACCACATCGACAGCGGGCACATGGCGTTGCCCGA
>CAYXEY010000894.1:0-2031 GCA_964464105.1 uncultured Planctomycetaceae bacterium | reverse complement strand
CCGGGCTCGTCCAGAGCATCACACCCCGGCGGATCACTTCGAGCTGTAACGGACAGATATGACGCTCGTCGTCGTGCTCGCGCGCGCTGGTGTACTGCAAGGTGTCGGACGGGTTGATGTCGGTCCACACAGGAGAAGCAACCTTCTGCCACAGGTCGACCGGGTATTCCTCTCTCGTGTGCGTGATGCGCTCGGATTCACCCGGCGCCCTCATGGTCACGAGGTAATCAGGGATGCCCTGCCGGCACATGGCCGAGTTTTCGCGGACAGATTTGTGCAGCAGGCCGAGTGCTTTCGTGCGCTGCATCGCCGTCACCGGGTCTTTCCAGATGCAGACCTCGGAGTGATAGATGAACCCCTCGGCTTGAAACGCCCGGATCAGGTCGCCACGAAAGTCTTTCAGCCCGATATACCCGTCGCGCTGCTTGCTGGCTGGCATGAGCATGCAGTGAAACGAGACATTCCGGCCCGGCATCATGACCCGACGAAGCTCGCGGATCAGATAGCCGAAGTGCTCGAAGAATTCCTCGTCGGTGCGCACGTTCCCCATGTCGCGCGGCGAATTCGAGTAGGTGTAGAGAGATGCGAACGGCGGCGAAAAGATGCTGTAGCCGATCGACGCATCGGGAAGCCCGCGCAGCACGTCGACGCAATCCCCATTGAACAGCGAGTAGCGATCCGTGATCGTCTGGTCGATGCAATTCATGCCGCGCTCCTGAGCCAGTTCGGCACTTGCACCGACTGGATTGCGTTGTATTCGTTGGTTTGCCGGTGCGAGCCGGTCACTTCCTGCATGACGGCGGCGCGCGTTTCACCACTCAGCGCGTCGGCCATGTTCCCGGCGTCGCGTTCCTTGCGTTTGAGGTTCGCAACGATCGCGCCCTCGGCCTTGCTGGCGAAAATATGGACGTGAACCGGGCGCTTTTGACCGAAGCGCCAGCAGCGGCGAACCGCCTGGTAATACGCTTCATAGGAGTCAGTGACGCCGACGAACGCCATGCGCGCGGCGTGCTGCCAGTTCAAGCCCCATCCGCAGATGGATGGTTTGCTCACGAGAACTCGCGCCTTGCCGGAAGCGAATGCTTCGAGACGCGATTCCTTCGTGTCCACGTCGTCGGCGCCGCGAATCTCGATCGCGCCGTCGATGGCTTTCGTGAGTGCCGCGCTTTCGTCGTTCAGGTCGCACCAGACGACCCACGGCTCTTTAGCCTCCGCGTTCACCTTCGCGGCGCACTCAGCGACTCGTTCGGCCATCGAGGACCGGCGCGCGTCGCGGCGTTCGGAAAGCGTCTGCGCCTCGGCCGCGAACAGCATCCCATTCAGCGGGCCATCAATTTCGATCTGGTGCTCATGGATGTGCAGCGGCGGCAGGTTGTACGGCCCGTCGTCGAATCCGAGGTCGGACGGCTTGCGGATCAGCGCGCCCCACGCGACGACCCACCGCCAGAATTGTTCGCGCGCATGGCCTTTCAGGCGCCACACCGACGTATCGCCGCCGTCATGAGTGAAGAACTCGGCGAGCATTTCTGCGCGGGTGCAGATACCGAGGAATTCGGCATGTGTGCCAAGCTCGGTCCAGTCATTCGGCGCTGGCGTTGCCGTTGCCGGCAGTCGAAACGGCGTATCGCGGAAAGCGGCCGTAAGCAAGCCGAACGACTTGGCGTCATGGTGCTTGATGATCGACGATTCATCGAGCACGACCCCGCCGAAGATCGACGGATCGAAGCGATGCAGTCGATCGTAGTTCGTGATGTTCACGCCGCGATCGTTCACGTCCGACCCATCACGGCACACGGTCACGTCAACGCCGATCTGCGCGCCCTCACCAGCGGTTTGCACGGCGACGGCCAGCGGAGCGAGGATCAGCACTGGCTGGCCGGTATGGCGCAGAACCGAATCAGCCCACGCCAATTCCATGCGGCTCTTGCCGAGCCCGGTATCGGCGAAGATCGCAGCCCGGCCTAGTTTGATCGCCCACGCAGTCAGCGCCTTCTGGTGCGGGAACAGCGACGCCGGCAGTGCGGCCGTGCC
>CAYXEY010000893.1:0-2031 GCA_964464105.1 uncultured Planctomycetaceae bacterium | reverse complement strand
TGATCATCGCCGAAGAACACGGCATCACGCTCGAAGTGGTCCCTCGCAAGACCGGATTGGACAAATTGCAGGACGAATATAACGCCATCCCGCGACAGCACCTCGCGTCGCGCCCACCGATCGTGACCGTGCTGGGCCACGTCGATCATGGCAAGACCAGCCTGCTCGATCGCATCCGCAATGCGAAAGTTGCCGCGGGCGAGGCCGGCGGCATCACTCAGCACATCGGCGCCTATCGCGTGCAGGTCGGCGACAAGTGGGTCACCTTCCTCGATACGCCCGGTCACACCGCGTTCACCGCGATGCGCGCCCGCGGCGCAAACATGACCGACGTCGTCGTGTTGGTCGTGGCCGCCGATGACGGTGTCATGCCCACGACCATCGAGGCGATTCACCACGCCAAGGCCGCGAATGCGACCATCGTGGTAGCGCTGAACAAGATCGATCTCCCGCACGACATCAACAAGATTTACGGCCAGCTCGCCGAGCACGGTTTGAATCCCACCGAGTGGGGTGGCGAAACCGACGTGGTCAAGACCTCGGCGACCAAAGGCATCGGTATCGACGAGCTGCTGGCCCACCTGGCAACGCTGTCCGACGTGCTGGACTTGAAAGCCGATTCGACAATTCCCGGCAGCGGCACCGTTGTCGAAGCCCACAAGGGCGAAGGCGTCGGCATCGTCGCCCGGCTCATGGTTCAGGAAGGCACGCTCAAGCCCGGACAGCACATCGTCTGCGGCCAGGGCCACGGCAAGGTCCGAAGCCTGAAGGACGACCACGGCCGCTCGGTCAACAAGGCCGGCCCATCGACACCGGTCGAAGTCACCGGCCTCAGCGCGATCCCCACCGCCGGCGACAAGTTCTACACCGTTGAAAACGCCCAGCGCGCCAAGGACATCGCCGCAGAAGTCGCAATCGCGATGCGCGAGCGCAGCCTGCTCAAGCTGGTCAAGCCGACCACGCTCGAGGCCATGCTGGCAAATGCCGCCGTCGGCACCGTTCCGGAATTGCGAATCATTCTGCGAGCCGACATGCAAGGCTCGATCGACGTGCTCAAGAAGGCGCTCGGCGATTTCCCGACCGACCAGGTCAAGCTTGTCATCCTCCACGATGGCGTCGGCGTCGTGACCGAGTCCGACGTGGTGCTGGCCGAGGCGAGCGAGGCGATGATTGTCGCCTTCCACGTCGTCCCCGATCCCGCGATTCAACGCATGGCCGACGACGCCAACGTGTCGATCCGCACCTATCGCGTCATTTACAACCTGCTCGACGACATCAAGAAGGCGCTAGAAGACGAGCTGCCGCCCGAGGAGAAGATCGAGTCGCGCGGCCGGGCCGAGGTCCGCGAGATCTTCTCGGTCTCCAAGGTCGGCAAGATCGCCGGGTGCATGGTTCGCGAAGGCTCGATCGCCCGAAACCACACGGTTCGCGTGGTCCGCGACGGCGTGGTGGTCAAGGATCGCGCCGGCATCTCGTCGCTTCGCCGATTCAAGGACGACGCCAAGGAAGTCAAGGCCGGTCTCGAATGCGGCATCAACGTCGAAGGCTTCTCCGACGTGAAACCGGGCGACATCATCGAATCGTACGAAGTGATCAAGATCGCGCGGACGCTGGAATCAGCCAGAGCCGGCGCGAACTAATGGGTCGTGTTGTCGGGTCGCGCGAGCGGCACGACGGCCGCGGGAGAGTGGATGGTCGTAGGGGTTCTTCAGTTGGAGCTTTCCGTGCCCGAGGCGATGTCGCTCAAGGATAAGCGGCGGGTCGTCAAGAGCCTGAAAGACCGCATTGCCCGGCACAATGTCTCGGTCGCCGAAGTGGACCAGCGCATTGCGGAATACGAGAAGCGTGGGGTCATCCGCGGCTACCAGGCCGTGCTGAACGAGGACCAGCTCGATCTCGACAAGGTCACCGCCGTGATCGAGGTCAAGGTGACGCCATCGCGTGAAGGCGGGTTCAATTCCATCGCCGAGCGCATCAGCCGGTTTCCCGAGGTTCGTTCCGCCTATCTCATGAGCGGCACCTATGATCTCC
>CAYXEY010000892.1:0-2032 GCA_964464105.1 uncultured Planctomycetaceae bacterium | reverse complement strand
CGGCGTGGCTGTGGCATCGCGACCGTCGCCTGTTCTCCTCTCCACCTGATCACCTCATCTGCCGCGGCTGCGGCTACGACCTTACCGGCAACACCAGCGGCGTTTGTTCGGAATGCGGGGAAACGACCGAAACGGCCAAGAGATAGGAAAAAGTCGAAAGTCGAAAGTAGAGGACGGCCGTGTCTCCTCTCAACTTTCTACTCTCCAATCCGGCCGTCTGTTGCAGCATTGTAAAATTTGCGATTCAAACCCTTGACAATCATTTTAGATCATACTAAAATGTTGTTATGAGCGCCGCATTCTCGCTTTTGGCCCAGCCTGCCCGCGTGGAGATCCTACGGCTGGTCTGGTCGCAAGAACGTTCCGCCGGCGAGATTGCATCCCAGTTTTCAACGACATTCGGGGCCGTTTCGCAGCACATCGGCTCGCTCTGGCGGGCCGGGTTTCTTCGCCGGCGGCGCCAGGGCAAGCAGCTCTTTTACGTCGCGGATCACGCGGCGATTGGGCCGGTCGCCATTGCGCTGGAGGCCATGTGGCGCGACCAGCTCGGAATTCTCAAAGCCTTGGCCGAGGCCGAGCAGAAACGAATCGACAGCAAAAAGCCGGGCCGCGCCGCCTCATCGCCACGTTCCCGCACCCACAAATCCACCAAGACCACCAAATCCACCAGGAGAAAGTCATGACCGCCATGCGTCTCGACAGTGCCACCGCCGAGGGCGTCTTCGTCAGCGTCACCGTCGCCGCCGAACCTTCCACGGTGTGGAAGTTCCTCAGCGACGGCCCGCTCTTCGCTGCATGGATCGGCGCCTATGCCGGACAGGGGCCGCAGGAGGGCACGCGCATCGATCCGCGGGTCGGCGGTGAGGTCCGCGTCACCTATCCTGGCGGTCACGTTGCGTCGGGAAAGGTCACCGCGATGGAAACCGCGAAGCGCATCGCGTTCACCTGGGGCTACGAGAAGCAGACTCACGGTCCGGCCGCTGGCGAATCCAACATTGAGATCACGTTGACGCCCGTCGCGGGCGGAACCCTGGTGCATCTCGTACACACCGGTCTGCCGACCGACGAGGCCCGCCAGGGTCACCTCGGCGGCTGGAAGCACTACCTCTCGATGCTGGCCCGCGAAGCCGCCGCGATGCAGCATCACGAAGCCGCCCAGCGGGCGATGGGTGCGTACAGCCGTGCCTGGGCCGAGCCGGATGCCGCGGCCCGCATGAAGCTCCTCGAAGCCTCGTGTACGCCCGACGTGCGCGTCCGCACCTCGTTCGCCTGCACCGATGGCTTGCAGCAGCTGTCCGACCACATGGCCAACGGACAGAAGCACATGCCCGGCATCGTGCTGCGTAACGACGGTCAGCTTCAAACGTGTCATGGCCATGTCCGAGCGCCATGGTCGCTGGTCGGGCCCGATGCCAAGGTCCTCATGCGCGGCGTGAACTTCGCGACGCTGGCGCTAAGCGGCAAGCTTGAGAATGTGGTTTCGTTTCAAGATCCAATGTAGGGTGGGTCGGTCTGATGGACCCACCGGTTAGGCACGGAGGCACGGAGGCACGGAGACACGAAGGCACGAAGGGCAGGGACAAAGAGACAAAGGGACAAAGTGGATCGGGTGCCATACCGACGGCCACAGCCTGGTCGCCGCGGCGACCGTCGGCATGCGTGCCGCCGGGTGTGTGTCGCTCGGAGTTTTCGTGCTGACAACTGACCATCGATCACTGACAACTGTCGTTAGAATGTCAGGATGCCTCGACCTTCCCGCATCCGCCGCATCCTCAAGTGGACCGGGGCTGGGCTGGCGTTACTCATTTCGGTGACATGGATTGTTAGTCTGTTTTGCGGGTACTCGGCGCCGCCGTCGCGAGGAACGCACTGGAAATCTTTTAGCGGCGGGTTCTTCATAGTCAAAATAGGTGGGAAAGACTTGATACCAACTGTTGGCCCCGGAACCATCGACATCAGCGCAGCATATCCGCCACCCCATGGCTTCCGTACCTATGCTCCAACGCTCAGCCGGTCGAGCCTTGGACTCACC
>CAYXEY010000891.1:0-2037 GCA_964464105.1 uncultured Planctomycetaceae bacterium | reverse complement strand
TACTGAATTGACTGTTCTCGAAATGCGGGCCCTCATCGCGGGACACATTGATAGCGCGACCGACATGTTCTGCCGGGTTGACAATCGCCCGGTTAGGCAGATCAAGAAGAATTTCCGCGTGGTCACGCCGGCCATGAACCTCGTCGCGGTGGCCAATTCGCTGTGTGGCGACGAGCCGGCCGGCTCGAGCATCCCCGCCGTCGGCGATGGCTACTACGTCATGTTGGAGCCGCTTTCAGTCGGGACCCACACCGTGCACTTCGGTGGGACCCTTCCGGACCTCGGATTCAGTCTGGATATCACTTACAACATCACGGTCACGCCGTGAATTGGGTTTCGGGGGCGGGCGTGCAGGCCCGCCTCCATTTCTCAATTACGTCACACGCCTTTTTTTGAATGTTCGCTCACTGCGCGGCGCTCCTACCCGCGCCCTATCCGAAAAAGTACGCAAAAAGGAGTCCTCCATGTCTTCCAAGATACGGGTTCGGCGCTTGGCTGTCCGACTCTATGTCGCAGGGATCTTCTTCGGAGCAGCGCCCCTCGGGGCCTTGGCCACGGACTACACCTGGACCGGGCTGGGCGGGAACACAAGTTGGCATACCGTGGGCAATTGGAGTCCCAGCGGCGAGCCGGGTGTGATCGCTGGAAATAACGACACGGTCGTGATTCCCTCAAGTGCGCTCGGTGCGATGGTGGGGTTCAGTAGCGGCACGCGGAACATCGCGAACATCACCTGCGACAAACCTTTCCAAATCATCGGCGGGATTCTCAACATCAATTCGATTACGGTTGCTTCGACATTCAGCAACACACTTTCGATGTCTGCGGGAACACTCGGAGGAGCCGGCCAGTTGACCGTCAGCGGCCTGTTCAGCTGGACCGGCGGGACTCTCAGCGGCACCGGACCCTTCAATGCCAACGGCGGCATCGCTATGAGTGGTGGGTCGAATAAGAATCTCTTCGGCCGCACAGTCACCAACACGGGTACAGCGACTTATTCGGGCAATGGCTTTTTGATCGTCGATTCCGGCGCGGTCTGGAACAACGCCCCAGGCGCCATCTTCGAGATTCAGAACGCCGTAGCCATCCTCTCCGCTACACCACCCCACGGTGTATTCAACAACAATGGTTTGGTGCGCAAGACGGGCGGCGGACAGACAGATGTCTCAATGGTATTCAACAATGCGGCCGCGGCGCCTGATGGAGTCGATGTGCAACTCGGCATACTCTCGCTTAATAATGGCGGAGTCCATGCCGGAGGATTCCGTGGTCCCTCCGCGCTGCGGCTGGGAGGCGGAACACATGACTTTCAAGCATCGTCTGCCATATCAGCCGCTGGCCTTCTGCTTGCCGCGGGCGCATGCAACGTGCGCGGGCTTTGCGATCTGCATACCAGCAGTGCGACTGTAACGGGCGGTGCGCACATTTTCTTTCCGGACGCCTCTGTCACAGGATTCGGTCAGTTGTCCGTGAATAATGGAACGCTCACGCTGAATAGCGGCGATTCAATCACGGCGCAAAGCCTTGTGATTGGCGGAGGCACGCTGAGCGGCGGGGATTCAATCGCTGTTTCAGGCGCATTTGTGTGGACCGGGGGCACCCTGAGCGGCAGCGGAGCGCTTCATGCCAATGGCGGCATTACGATGAGCGGCGGCTCGAACAAGAATCTCTTCGGCCGCGCGATCATCAACACCGGCACAGCAACCCTCTCCGGCAACGGCGTTATGGTCGTCGATTCCGGTGCGGTGTGGAACAACGCCATCGGCGCGGTTCTCGAAATTAATAATGCCGTTCCGATTCAATCCTTCACGCCGCCTCACGGAGTTTTGAACAACCTGGGGACGCTGCGCAAGATCAGCGCCGGCGACAGCGACATTGCTACATTCGTCACTAATTCGGGTTTGATCGACGTCGATGCCGGACGGCTTCGTCTGACCCGAGCAAGCGGGCTGACAAACTTCGCCGGCACGACGCTGACCGGAGGGACCTACGACGTGGCTTTGATTGGCCCCGGATTCATCGGGGGAAAGGCGCAAC
>CAYXEY010000890.1:0-2038 GCA_964464105.1 uncultured Planctomycetaceae bacterium | reverse complement strand
GAATGGAGCCGGGGGTCTCGGGCGCGACGTGACTGGGGATTCCTCCGGGAAAGCTGAACTGCTTGAACAGCCGCTGCATGCCGGCTTCGTTTTGCGGGATATTGGAGTAGACCTCGCTGTAAGTTCCCTCGAGGTATGCGTGCGCGACCAGGCCGGGGCCGCCGTGTCCCGGGCCGGTGACGTAGAGCATGTTAAGGTCGTGGGTCTTGATGATTCTATTCAGATGGGTGTAGATAAAGTTGAGGCCGGGCGTCGTGCCCCAGTGTCCGAGCAATCGGGGCTTGATGTGCTCGCGGCGCAGGGGCTTGCGGAGCAGGGGGTTGTCGAGCAGGTAGATCTGCCCGACGGAGAGGTAATTTGACGCGCGCCAGTAGGCATCGAGCCTGCTCAGCGTTTCTCTCTCGATGCCGCCCTTTGGTCTATCGCCTGAGACACTGCGTTTTTTTTGTGCTTTCTTCGTTGGCATGTTCGTCTCCGGCGATTTTCCGGTATCGCTGCTTACCTGCTGAACCGCCGTTCCAGCTGAATCACCTTGTCGAGCCGGCGCTGATGCCGTTCTTCGGCCGTAAACCGCGCTCCGAGAAACGACTTGATTAATTCAAGCGCGAGCGCTTCTCCGACGATCCGTCCGCCCAGCACGAGGATGTTCACATCGTCGTGTTCGACGCCCTGATGCGCGGAGTAGGAATCGTGACAGAGTCCCGCGCGAACACCTGGAACCTTGTTGGCGGCAATGGAAGCGCCCACGCCGCTGCCGCACACGAGAATGCCGCGCTCGGCGCGCTGGTCGCGCACGGCCAGCGCCACGGCCTCGGCGAAATCGGGATAATCCACGGCCGCGGTCGAGTGCGTGCCGAGGTCCGAAACTTCGTGGCCCAACGAGCGGACATATTCGACCGCGCGCTGCTTGAGTTCGAATCCGGCGTGATCTGAGCCGAGAGCGACTTTCATATGACTGGCGTCTCCATTCGCAATCAGAGTTCGATGACATCGCCCATTCTGGGCAATGTGCTCTTGACCTTGTAGCGACTCTGCAACTGCCGCGCCAGTTCGCCGCGCGGGCCATCTTCGCCATGGGTGAGGATGACGCGCGGCTTGCTGGGTGCGATTGCGCCGAACCAGGCCAGCAAGTCGGACTGACCGGCATGGGCGCTGAAGCCGCCCATGGTGTGAACCTTGGCTCGAACGATCACTTTCTCGCCGTGAACTCGAACTTCCTTCGCGCCGTCAACGAGTTGTCGCCCCAGCGAGCCGCGGCCCTGGTAACCCACGATCAGCACCTGCGTTTCGGGTCGCCAGAGATTCTCCTTCAGGTGGTGCAGCACGCGCCCGCCGTTGCACATACCCGCGCCGGCCATGATGAGACACGAGCCGCGGACGAAGTTGATCTTCTTGCTTTCGTCCGCGGTCTTGCACATCTTCATCGTGCGCAGATCCTCGCGCAATGGTTTCTCGGCGATGAACTTCTCCATCTTGTCGTGAAACAGCTCGCGGTGCTGGGTGTAGATTTTGGTGGCCTCGATAGCCATCGGGCTGTCGAGGAAGATTGGAAATGGCGCGACCTTCTTCTTGCGAAACATCCAGCCGAGCAGGCTGGTCAATAGTTGCGCGCGCCCCACGGCAAAAGTTGGAACGATGATCTTGCCGCCGGCCTTCACCGCACGCTGCACGATTTCTACAAAGTGATCGACTGTCTCCATGAAGGGCGCGTGGTCGCGATCGCCGTAGGTGGATTCCAGGAACACCATGTCGGCATGCTGGAACGGTTCGAAGTTGCGCAGGATCGGAATGCTCCTCGGCCCGAGATCGCCGGAGAAGACCACGCGCTTTTCTTTGCCGTCTTCGCGAACCTGCAGCATGATGCTGGCCGATCCGAGCATGTGACCCGCCTCGGCCCAGGTCGCCTTGATGCCCGGCGCAACGTCCACGGGTTTCTGATAGGGCACCGGCTTCATCTGCCCGACGATCGCGTTCGCTTCATCAACGGTGTAAAGCGGTTCTACCGGCGGCTTGCCCATGCGCAGGTTTCGGCGCGATT
>CAYXEY010000889.1:0-2039 GCA_964464105.1 uncultured Planctomycetaceae bacterium | reverse complement strand
GTACCTCAGTCACGCCTTTCTTGCGCGAGGGCACCGGCTCGCGGGAGAAATAGAGGGCGTCGCTGTTGAGATCCACCACCACCTTGACCTCGTTGGGGTCCTCGAAATCCTCGAGGCTGTCGATGTGCGCCATGAGGTTGACGACGTTCACCGTGGAGTCGGCCGTCATCGGAGCGATGGCCTCGTCGATCATTTCCGGCAGGGTCATCGGCTCGTCGCCCTGGATCATGACGACGATGTCGGTGCGGCGGCCGGACGACGCCTCGATTTTGAGCATGGCTTCCGCCGTGCGGTCGGTGGCGCGCTCGTGGGTGTCGGCGGTCATGATGCACTGGGCGCCGATGCTGTCGGCGTACTGGCGCACCGCCTCGTCGCAGGTGGCAATGTACACCTCGTCGAGGGTCTTGCTCATCTTGCAGCGGTACCAGACGTGCCCGATCATCGGGATGCCGTGGATCGGGGCCAGCGGCTTGCCCGGGAAACGGCTGGAGGCCATGCGGGCGGGAATGATGCCGATTGCGTTCATTGATTCGCAATTCCCATGGTTGGATTTCCTTCGCTCGAATGCATAGAAAAGTATTGGGTTGAGACCCGTACCCGGCTACCGGCCGGTCTGCCCAAGCAGTTCAGTGACCTGGCGCTTCAATTCAGGCAGGTCACCCCGCAAGGTTTTCCAGACCAGCTCCAGATCAACCGAAAAATAGCCGTGTGAGACGCGATTCCGCATCAGGTAGATGTCCTCCCACGGGATTTCGGGGTGCTTTGCGGCAGTGTCGGAGTGATGGCGTTCAACATTGCGCGCCGCTTCTCCGATGATCTCGACATTACGCAGCACCGCATCCTGCGCCATTGGATTCTGCATGAATGTCGCCGAGTCCATGCCTGCGGTATACATCTCGATTCGAGAGATTGCCTGCAGGATATGGCCGAGATATTCGCTTAATCGTCTCGTTTCCTTGTTCATTCACAAGGGCTCCGCTTCAGCCAGCACGAGATCCCTGAATGAGTCCGGAAGCGCCTTGGGCGTAAGCACATCGACCGGGACGCCGAGGAGTTTCTGCAGCCGGTTCTGAATGCGGGCGATATCCATCAGGGTTGTTTCGGGAGTCGGGTCGACCAGTAAATCCAGGTCGCTGTCGTCCTTGTCTTCGCCATGTAGAACGGAGCCGAAAACGCGAGGATTGCGAGTGCGGCATATTTCGACGATCTGCCGGATGTCCTCGCGATGGGAGCTTAGGGCTTCAGAGGGTTTCATTGGGTTTTTCCGCAAAATGGCAGGCGGCTATTCTGGCATGCCTTGCCGGCACTCGGCGAGGCCGCTGCGGCACGTCGTGTCGAGCATGCGGGTGTCGAGGCTGTAGGCGAGGAAACGGAAGCCGCGCGCGACGTGCTCGCGCACCTGCGCGGCGTCGGGTTCGACGACATGCAGTCCGCCCGGTTTGGCCTTGGCGATGCCGGTCGTGCGTATTCGTTCGATGGCCTGCTTCAAACGGGGATCGTCGAACTGCCCGGGAATGCCCATCGAGGCGGACAGGTCGTAGGGTCCGATGATGTAGCCGTCGACCCCGGGCGTGTCGAGGATCGCCTCCAGATCCTCCACCGCGGCGATGTGCTCGACCTGGACGATGACCACGGCTTCCTTGTCCAGCCATGCACGATAGTCGGCGAAGGCCGTGCCGTATCCTTGGGCGCGTGCCAGACCGACGCCGCGGCTGCCCCTGGGCGGGTAGTAGACCGAGGCCACGGCGCGCTCGGCGTCTGCGCGCGAATTCACCATGGGCACAATGACGCCGTGGGCGCCGGCATCCATGACGCGCTTGATCAGGTCGGCATTGTTGCTGGTCAGGCGCACGAGCGGCGCCACGCCATGCAGGGCGATGACGCGGATCAGTTCCTCGGCTTCGCGAATGGTGATGACGCTGTGCTCGAGATCCACCGCCAGCCAGTCGAAGCCGGCGCGCGACATGATTTCGGCGATGGCTGGGTGCGCCAGCGTAATCCATGAGCCGATGGTGAGGTGGTTGCCGGCGAGTTTCTGC
>CAYXEY010000888.1:0-2039 GCA_964464105.1 uncultured Planctomycetaceae bacterium | reverse complement strand
ACGCACGAATCGGGGGACAGTCATGCGGGCCTATGAATGCCGCTTCATCGTCGGCTTCGAGGAGACCAACCTCGTCGGCAATGTCTATTACGTCAACCACCTCCGCTGGCAGGGCCACTGTCGCGAGATGTTTCTGCGCGAGCACGCCCCGCAGGTGCTCGACGACATGCGCCGCGGACTCGCCCTCGTGACCACGCGCGTCTCCTGCGACTACCTTGCCGAGCTGTCGGCATTCGACGAAGTCATCGTCCGCATGCGGCTCGCCGGACTGACCCAGAATCAGGTCACCATGCACTTTGACTATATTCGAGTTCGCAAGGGCCTTGAAGATCTCGTCGCCCGCGGACAGCAGCAGGTGGCCTGCATGCGCCGCGCCGACCACGGACTCGAACCCTGCCCCCTGCCCGAGCCGCTGCGAATGGCGCTGCAAGCCTACACCGAGGACGCCTAGCGGCCCCAATGCGGAAACCCCGTCTCAGGCTCTACGCCCAGCGCATCGGCCACGCGGTTGATGTAATTGAAATATGAAATGACCTGCACTGCGTCGTGAATCGCGACATCCGACCAGCCCGCGGCGCGCAGCCCGGCAACATCACCCTCGGTACATTGGGCGGGCGTCAGCGAGACGCGCTCGGTGTATGCCAGTAGTAGCGCGACATCCGCCCGCAGCGGCGCTTTTCGCCAATCATCTACAATCTGATGCACCAGCGCATCGGCTTGCGATTCGCCAAACTCAGCGCCATCCACCAGCGTCGCCCAATCCTTGCCGACCTCGACACGGAGGTCGTTTGCGTGGGCCTGCAGTCAGTAATGACACCCATTCGTCTTCGAGACGATCACCGCCAGCAGCTCGCGCAATCCGCGCGACAGCGGCGACCGCCCGAACATGGCCGCCCGGTACAACCCCATCGACGCCTCCAGCACGGGCGGATTGGAGCTCATCGAACGCACGATGTTGTAAACCCGTCCGGCACGCCGGATGGCCGCGTCAAAGAACTGCTTCAGCGGACCCTGAGCCTCATCATCGCCAACTGTCTTGATCCAGGCCATCGAAGTCACTCCCGAGAAACATGTGGCAGGCCCGCCAAGCCGGCCCGGCTCCAATCCTACGCCCTTTTACCGAATCGTTGCGCGGATTCGAAGCGCCTTATCGACCCGTCTTTTTAAGAGCCGGGCGGTTTTACTTTGCCCTCCCCCAATTTGAGAGGTAAGATGAATGCAGGTGTAAATGGTCGAGTATTCGCGGTCCTGCCGGCGATGCCATGCATTTGATGTCAACGATACTCTCGCTCGTTCTCGTCCTGGTCGCACCCGGTCTATGCCGCGGCGGGCTGCTGGTCCACCCCTGCGACGATGGACACGCGAACTCGACACCGCACGACAGTCATCAGGACCAGGAAGGAGGCTGCGGCCACGAGGACGGCTGCGCTCTCGACCCCTGCTCTCTCGCCGTAAGGACCACCCCGTCGACCCGAGTCTCGGTCGATCTGCACGGCGACAGCGTCGATGCGATTCCGCTTTATGTTGCACCAACCATCAGTGGCTTCGCGCCTGATCATGTCACCTTCAGGCCCCACCATTCGCCGCCGGCCGGGTTGACCTCGCCCCACCGGGGGCGCTGCGCGCTCCTTCTGATTTGATCCGAACCCTCCCATCCCTGTCGGCAGGTCCGCGCCCCGGCAAGACGATCCCATTGCGCCTCCGCTGCTGCCGCTGAGCGTCGCACCCCCCGCTGCGTCCATTGATTCCATTTTTCACCGGGCCCTGGCCGAACTTCGTGCCTGGGAGACTCACGATGCATCACAACAAGATAAGTAATCTCCTGTTAAGCGCGCTGCTTCTCTGCTCGCTCCATTGCGACAAGGATAAAAATACTCCGCCGCCGAGCAAGAACAGCACCAGCCAGGATCATGCCCCTCAAACAAATCGCGTCGACGTACCCGAGACCGTGCGACGTAATCTCGGAATTTCGTTTGCGAAAGTGGAGTCCCGCACCGTCGCCGAAACCCTGCGCGTGCCCGGTCGATTCGAGCTTCAGC
>CAYXEY010000887.1:0-2045 GCA_964464105.1 uncultured Planctomycetaceae bacterium | reverse complement strand
GGAAGTGGCGTTGCATTGTGGCGTCCCGGAAAATACGTCGGCGAGTATTACGGAAACGGAGCAGGCATAACCAACATTCCATCCGGCTCTGTGAACGGCGCGTTCTGGGCCACCAACTCCGTTGACGGCACTCTCACCAACATCAACGGGGGTGGGGTGAGTGTGGGGACTTCAAAGGTTGCAATTACCAATGGTGGAGCAGCTATTACGCTTGGCGTGAGCCCCGGAATGATTCGCACACTGAACAATGGCGTAAGCACGTTGCTTGACAGCAATACGATTACGACGGGGAGCCAGACGAACAGTGGCAACATTCTGATCGGGGCTAGCTCTATTTACGGATTTGTTGGCGACCCATTGACTGGTATGGGAAGGGTTGGGGTAAAACGTATTGGGTTTTATTCTGACGGCACACTCGGTTTCGAGTGCAACAATGGACACTTGGAGATGAAGGCCGGGAAAAACATCAACTTTAATTCAACGGCGTATTTGGATGGAAACGGAACAATACTAAGCACGCGTGGAGAGTTTCGGGCTGCATTAGTCACCGCCACCAACGGCTTCTATTTCCCGCAACTCAGCGGCATCCCCTCCACCGTGGACCTCCGCAGCAGCAGCGGGAATACGAACTGGCTGGTGTTCAATCTGGGTGGCGACCTTTACGCGATCAAGACGAATGCGGCGGCGGCTTCGAGTTATATCACAAACAAGTTGACCGGGTTGGATTTGCTATCCACCAAAGTTGCAATCGGTTCGGCAGTGTCGTTGACGACTGACACGGCGGCGAATGTCGCCAGCCTGGCTTTGGGAGCGGGCGAATGGGTCGTCTCAGGCAACGTCAATTTGATTAACGGCGGCGGCACGACTTTAAGTGGCAGCATTACATCAATCGGCACGACCAGTGCCACACTAGCCACGGATGGAACTGAGTGCTATCGCGGTCCTGGGGTGGCAAGCTGGAATTACGAAGGCGCTACCGTGCCACCAGTGAAAATCACTGGACCGGCGACTGTGTATCTTGTCACTAAGGCAACTTTCACGATTTCTACATGCAGCGCCTTTGGAAGCATTAACGCGGAGCAAGTGCGATGAAACCCATCCTCGCTATTCTGTGTCTGAGCGCATTCGGCGCATTTGCCCAAGCGCCGCCGCTGCCGCCTGAGCCCGTGCAAGCGCCCCGTGGTCACAAGAGCATGGCGGACGCGGAGAATGAGGCTGTGCGGTTGCGGGCGGCCAAGTCGCGGGCGGCGCAGGAGCAGACGGCTTACTTCAATCATCCGCCGCAAACCAGCCTCACGAATCAAGCAGCCGTCCAGCGCGTGCGGGACGAGGTTGCGCGGCAGAAGTTGCAGCCGGTCAAGCCCGCAAAGATGACAAAGCATCCTGGGCTTAAACCGCCGACTCGCTCACCAAGGGACAAATGAATGCCCCGCTGGACATTGAAATACCATTGCAAAAGTCTTTATGCGCAAGCGTGCAGCGGCGACCCGGATGCGATGTCGGATATGAGGGCGTGCGCCCGAGCGGCGATGAAGCAGAAAAAGCGGAAGCGGAGAGATTTGGCCAAAGCCTCTACCGCATCCGAACCGCAGTCAATCATGCCATCGCCGCGCATTACCAGGCGATGGCCGGCGAGGTTAATGCTGAAAAGCTGAAGATGCTGGTGGAGAAGATGGAAGATGGAAGCATTCGAGTTGGGAACTACCTAATCACACCGTCAAAGTATGAATGACCAAGGAAAACTTCCGCACAGCATCGTCAGCGCCGTAGCATCGTGGCTCGCGCTCTTTATCGGCTGGGTCGAATCGCACGTCGCCCTCATCGCGTCGCTCTTTGCGATTGCCGCCGCGTGCTACTCCATCTGGGCCAGCCGCGAAACCGTGAAGCTGCGCAAGGCGCAACGCCAGAAAGTCGAGGAACAATGAATCAGAACACCAAAGATTGGATCAAGCTGGTCGCCCTGCTCATCGGCAGCGGCGCGGCGGTCACCGTCACCTCTGCGGTCGGGGGTGCGAAATTGTGGATCGCCATTCTCTGCGGCGTGG
>CAYXEY010000886.1:0-2055 GCA_964464105.1 uncultured Planctomycetaceae bacterium | reverse complement strand
GATTTCGAGTCGCAGGGCGACAAGTGGCAGCGCGAGGTTCAGCGCCCGGCAAAGGCCCATCGCAGGAGGGCCGAGCATCGTGAACTTGAGTTGTAGGTCGTACGCTGCGATCGCTGCGATCATGGCGAGCGCGGTGAACAGGCCGTAGTTATGACGGCTTATTTCGACAAGGTGTCCGCTGGCCGAGCCGGCCATCGCCGCCGCCAGCAGTCCAATGGCAAAGAGCGCGCCCATGAGATTCCGCGCGGCGTTGCGAGATACTCGCCCTGAGGGCAACGGACGCCCGGGTCGCTCGCCGCGATCGATTTCGACATCGCGCAGATCGTTCAGCACGATACCGCCGCAATAGAGACAAACAGATGCGACAATGAGGCACGCCAGCCGCCCGTCGGCCGTAAGCATTCCCCGCGCCAGCCAGTAACCCGCCAGCGCATCCGCGGCCGCGGTGAATGCGTTGGGCAGCCGCACCAGTTCCAGGTAGGGTCGAAGCGCCTTCATCACGCCACGATCATACGCTGCAGATGAGCTTTCGCGCGGCGGCCGGCGTCATCCGGGTCGTCGATGTAGGGATAAAGTTCGACCGTGATCCAACCGTCGTAGTGCGTCGCGCGGATGGCGGCCAGCGTCGCCTTGAAGTTGATGGCGCCTTCGCCGGGGATCAAGTGGGCGTGCTTGCGCGTCGCGGCGATGTCCTCGATGTGGTAGTGCCGCGTGTGTTCAGCCATCCGCGGGATCCACTCGGACGGCTCCTGTGCGACGCAATAAGCGTGGCCGATGTCGAAATTGAGGCCGAGCATCGGCGAGTCAATCCGCTCCAGCAGCTCCTCGTATTGTTCGAATCGTTCAATGAGCAGCTCCGGCTCCGGTTCGATCAGCAGGGCCACGCCCTCGCGCTCGGCATGTGCGACGACCGGTCGCAGCTCGGTGATGAAGCGATCCAACGCGTCGGAGTAGCTCATGCCGCGCTCGAGCGGGCCGCCCGGCTCAGTCGTGATGTTGGGCGCGCACAATTGCCGGGCCATCGTAAGTGCGGCCTTGGTATGCTCGGTGCGAATGCGGCGATAGGCCGGGTCGGACTCGATCCAGCTCGGATGCCAGTAGGGCTGCCGCTTGTCGCCGATGCGGTTCATCATGAAGGCGTTGACGTTGGATATCGACAGGTTGTGCTTTTCGAGCAGGGCCACCACGCTGTCGATTTTCTCGTGCGGCGTTTCGGCCGGCCAGAGATGCGGGGCGTCGGCCATCAGCTCGATGCCGCGATAGCCGAGGCTGGCAGTGCGCGTGATCGCCTCCTCGACGCCATGGCGCAGATAGGCGTTGCAACTGTAGGCCAGACGCGGCGTCATTTTCGCCGCCCTTTTTGCTTTATCGTGCCTGAGTACGTCGCGACATATCGCGCCAGCATGTCGATCTGCCCAGGCAGGCCCGCCTCCTCGCAGCCCATCGGCCGCTTGAAGAAGCACGCCAGGTGGCTCATCACGCCGGATTGTCCTGTTCGGGCGTGGAACTCGGCCAGCCTTGCAAGATCGATCACCAGCGGGGCGGCGAGAATGGAGTCGCAGCCCTGCCAGGTGAATTGCAGGCTCATCTTCACGCCGAGGAAGCCCTCGAAGTGCACGTGATCCCAGGCGATCTTCCAGTCATCCAGCGACGGTACGTGTTGAATCGAGACACTAGTATCTAAATCGTACCCCAAAGCCCGCGCGGCCACGCTGTCCTTGGTTTGCAATTTGGCCGCCTTGACCGCCGGGTCGCTCAGGACCGCGCCGTCGTTATTGCCCAGGATGTTGTGACCATCCCAGCTCAGCACGCGTAGGGCGCGATGCCGGAACATGGGCGCAAGCGCGCTCTTGAGCAGGGTCTCGCCGGTCTTTCCGTCGCGCCCCATGATGGGCACCTTGTGCTTCGCGGCGCATTCCAGGATGGCGGGGATATCGACGCCGGTCGATGGCGTGAAATTCACATAGGGGCATCGGGCCGAGATCGCCGCCAGGGCGTAGATCGAGCTGGCCGGAAGGAGCGCGCTGTTGCGTGTCAGCGCCTCGAGTAGCGCCT
>CAYXEY010000885.1:0-2060 GCA_964464105.1 uncultured Planctomycetaceae bacterium | reverse complement strand
AGGCCATCATGCCCGCCCGCCGTCCACCGCCGCTCGCGCACTCGATACCGCACCCAGCGTCGCCGCCTCCAGCTCCGCCAGCGTGAGCCGCGACGCGGTTTCACCAGCACGAGGAAATCCTCGAATACGTCAAAACGTAATCCGGCACGCTTTCCGGGGAAAGTCAGCCGCTGCAATACGGCGACGAAATGGCAGAGATGTCCACAACCTCACAACCGGCCAGATGGGGAAGTCAGCTTGCTGCATAGCAGACACTTTTTCCAGGTCATGCATCACAAATGTTGTTTCACAGGCGTCTGGCATATCGGAGTTGTTATACTGACAGCAACAATTTCAAGTGACTGAAACCAATGACCTTGCAATGCGATTTCTCACGTCATCAAGATCAATTCTTATACGGGCCCCAGTGCCCACGACGTAAACACTGTTAGGTTCTCGTCCCCCATCATCATGCCCGAGAAATTTGTAGCCATTGACTTTGAAACAGCAAACGCCGACCTTGCCAGCATTTGCCAGGTAGGGGTGGTTACGTTTGAGAATGGAAGGGTTGTTGAGAGTTGGGGGACACTGGTCAATCCGCAGGACTACTTCGACTGGATCAACATTGATATTCACGGAATTGATGAAGCTGCAGTCAAAGACGCACCTACGTTCAAGCAGATTTATGCTGATATGCTAGTTCGCCTACAAGACAATGTGGTAGTCAGTCACACATCATTTGATCGAACTGCCTTGTCCCAAGCTATTGCGAAGCACAACCTCTCTGGTATTCCCTGCCAATGGCTTGACTCGGCTCGCGTTGTCCGCCGCGCTTGGGCGCAGTGGTCGCGCAAAGGGTATGGACTAACCAACGTGTGTGGTGAGTTGGGAATATCCTATATCGCTCACAATGCAATCGAAGATGCGCGCGCTGCTGGGGAGGTTCTTCTCCGAGCAATCGGAACATCAGGCATTGGGCTTAACGCTTGGATGTCTCGCGTTCATCAACCAATCAATCTCAGTTCCGCTGAGCCAATCGCGATGGATGGTAATCCCGATGGCGTGCTCGCTGGAGAGGAAGTAGTATTTACTGGGGCGCTAACGCTGCCACGCCGTGAGGCGGCAGCGCTTGCTGCCAAGGCTGGATGCGACGTCGTAGCGGGTGTAAGAAAAACAACAACGCTTCTAGTCGTTGGCGACCAAGATATTCAAAAGTTGGCCGGGCACGAAAAGAGCATCAAGCACCGAAA
This sequence comes from uncultured Planctomycetaceae bacterium, assembly GCA_964464105.1. GTDB lineage: Bacteria > Planctomycetota > Phycisphaerae > UBA1845 > UTPLA1 > CAYXEY01. Next base: position 831 of record CAYXEY010000885.1, on the reverse strand, counting down.
AGCCGAAGAACTGATAGCCAAAGGCCATGCAATTCGAATCCTAAAGGAAAGTGATTTCCTTCGTCTTGTCGATTTCGCGGGCTAATCGCCGTGCTTTCCAATTGGAATTCAAATCATGCTGACTGATGTTCCTGACACAAGCACCGTTCGCCGCCTATTGGAGAACCTTGAGCTGAAAATCGTTTTGGATTCTCCAGACGACGACTATCGCTTTGAATATTTCACAACTTCTCTCAAGGATCGCCAAACAGGAAAGCAACGGCTAACTCGGACGTATCGGCTTCTTGATCTCATTAGGGGTGGGGTTACCCCTGAGCCGTGGGATACGTATGATCTTGACGAGCAAACAACGCTGGTAACAAGCCTGATGAGGTTTAGTCGCTACCGCATGTCGAAAATTGTCTGTGGGTGGGAGGTCATTTGCCCGGCATGTGGGCACGTTATGCGCGGCAATAACTGGGAATCTACCCCCAAGACATGTATGGCTGAGCCTCCGAGAAAATGCCGAGCTAGAATTGATGATGGATGCATTGTCGAGACTCTGTTCACCAAGACCGAACACTGCGCACCAAGGGATGCTGGCAAACCGGCTTCGCGCGCCTGAGCTTGCACGTTAAACGTCTGCTTTCCGAGGGTCCAAGCGTCTCTTGTGGGTCGATAATGGATTTCTCGCCGTCGATCACAAACATTGTCCGTGTAAGCAAACAGCAAAGTCGTTTAATTCAACGTTGGGCCTCGCGCCCCATGAATAGACAACTTCGTCACGGTTGCATAACAGTATCCAGTCGGATACACTTAACCAAGTGAACACCTTTCACCGCTCCGCTGAAT
>CAYXEY010000884.1:0-2064 GCA_964464105.1 uncultured Planctomycetaceae bacterium | reverse complement strand
AGATATACGCCGTGTCATCCGACGTGCTGGTGGTGTTGAGGGTCCAGTGCGTGCCCAGCAGCCCGCCGATGCCGCCTGCGCCATGGATGCCCGTGGGCGAGGGGTTGCCGCTCTGACCGGACAGGTCCAGCCCCCAGGTGTATTCGCGGGCGACATCGGTCACGCCGGACTCGACCTCCACCAGGCCGTCGATTTCCTGCACGAGGTTCCAGCCGTCGAAGGCGAAGCGCAGGTCCATGGCCGGAGATTCCCGGATGAGTCAAGACTTGTGATATTGGGAGCGCTGTGACTCGAACCCAGGACCCACGGCTTAAAAGGCCGATGCTCTACCGACTGAGCTACGCTCCCGATTGTCGCACAGGGGACAAGGCATGCCGCCCTTGTGCTTCAAATACGAATCAAAATGTAGTCCCCCGGCGCGTCCGCGACAAGCTTCACCTCAGGCGCCTGCTCTTTTCCGCACCGGCAGAGAGACGATTTCGCCGGATATCGCGTCGGCGGTCGCTCCAATCGTGACGGCCCTGCCGGGCTGCACGTGGGCGCTCTTCATGTAGCCCAGCGCAAGCGTGGCCGACAGCGCGGGGCTCCAGGCGCTGCTCGTGATCCGCCCCACTGCGGCCCCTTCCACACTGATGACTGCGTTCCGCTCCGCAACCAGATCTCCCGCGATGCGAATGCCCACCAGCTTGCGCGGCAGCACGCCGTGCGAGCGCATGCGCTCGATGACCTCTTGTCCGAGATAGCAACCCTTGTGGTAGCTGATGCCGCGTTCTATCTGCATCGTCTCCGGGGGTACGACATCTTCGTCGATGTCGTCGACTGACGCTGGAATACCTGCCTCGATTCGAAGCATCCGCACCGCGTCGTCGCTGATGCGCGGAAGGCGACCCGCCGCATCGAAGGCCGTCGTGACGCGATCCGACGATTCAATCGGTATGATAAATTCCGCGATCGGCAAACCCGCGAAGTCATTCCGAAACATACGCACGTCGGCATCGGCGATCTTTACGATCACATGCTGCAACTGAGCCATCGGCGTGAGATTCACGCCACACAGCCGCCCCACCACTCCCGGGCCCATCAATGCGACGCGCCGATACGCTGCCGAGACATTCTTCAACGTCACGTCTTCAGTGATCGTGTACCTGGTTAGGTGCTTGATGGCAACGTCGATCCAGCGCAAATCGACATCCAGCAGGATTCGATCCGCTTCCACAAGCATGTTGCCATCAAAGACGCACCGCCCCTTGATGTTCACCGCGAACGCGTAGTGCCCCTCGCCAGGCTGGAGTTTCTTGACCTCGTTGGTTACAAGATTGTGCAGCCACGAAGCGCGGTCCTTGCCGGTGATCTCAATCAGTCCGCGATCGCCGCGAATGTGCAGCACAGCCGCGCTCAACGCGGCGTTGTATTCAGAAATCGTTTCAGCGGTGGAAGGCACTTCAGTATCCAGTCGAATGTAGAATTAAGAATAAAGGAATGAGGAAAAGCAAGTGCGCCCGACGGCATTTCTGCATTCTTCATTCTTCATTCTTCATCCGCCTCACATCCACTTCGCCGCCGCGGCCTTCAGCTTCGGCGCCAAGTCGGTCTTTTCCCACGTGAACCCCGGGCCGCTGCGGCCGAAGTGGCCGTGGGCCGCGGTCGCGCGATAGACCGGGCGCTTGAGTTTCAAGTGGCTGATAATGCCGCCGGGCGTCAGATCGACATGGTCGCGCACCAGGCGCTCGATGATCCGCTCATCGACGCGGGCCGTGCCCTCGGTGTCGACCAGGACGCTGACCGGCTCGGCCACGCCAATGGCGTAGGCCAGTTGCACTTCGCACACGTCAGCCAGGCCCGAGGCCACGATGTTCTTGGCGAGATACCGTGCCATGTAAGTCGCCGAGCGATCCACCTTGGACGGATCCTTGCCGGAAAACGCCCCGCCGCCATGCGCGCCGCGCCCGCCGTAACTGTCCACGATGATCTTGCGGCCGGTCAAACCGGTATCGCCGTGCGGGCCGCCGATGACAAAGCGCCCGGTGGGATTGATGTGATAGACAATCTTATTATTCCACAGTT
>CAYXEY010000883.1:0-2068 GCA_964464105.1 uncultured Planctomycetaceae bacterium | reverse complement strand
GAGAAGACCGTGGCCGCCAACAGCGGCATGGTCATCCGCGCCGAGAAGGATGGCACGGTGACGTTCGTCGACGCCACGCGGATCATTCTCGACAACACCGAAGAATACGAACTGCGCAAATTCCACGGCTTGAACGAGCGGACCTGTCTCAATCAGACGCCGATCATCAAGCTCGGCGACAAGGTCAAGAAGGGTCAGATCATCGCGGATGGTCCGGCCTGCCGGCAGGGCGAACTGGCCCTGGGCCGCAACGTGCTCGTGGCCTTCATGACCTTCGACGGCTTCAACTTTGAGGACGCCATTCTCATCTCCGATCGTCTGGTCAAGACCGACACATTCTCATCGATTCACATCGAGGAGCACGAGATCGAGATTCGCGAGACCAAGCTGGGCAAGGAAGAGTTCACCCGCGACATCCCGAACGTCTCGGAGAAGGCCCTTGCCAGCCTTGACGAAAACGGCGTCGTGCAGATCGGCACCGAGGTGAAGCCGGGCGACATTCTCGTCGGTAAGGTCAGCCCCAAGAGCAAGAGCGAGCTGAGCCCCGAAGAAAAGCTGCTGCACGCCATCTTCGGCCGCGCCGGCGAAGACGTGAAGAACGATTCGCTCGAAGTGCCCAGCGGTGAATACGGCATCGTGATCGACGCCAAGCGGTTCAGCCGCCGAACGCATATGACCGACGCCCAGAAGAAGCTCCTGCAGAAGCGCATCAAGGACTTCAAGCTGATCGCCGACATGAAGACGGTCGCCATCTTCAAGCAGTTGATCGAGGAATTGGAAGCGATCACCGGCCAGGAGATCGTCGACCCCAACACCCGCCAGAAGGTCGGACGCAGCGACAACACCGACGTCGTCATGGAACAGATCGTCGACGACAAGCTCAACTGGAACTTCAACCTGAAGTGGATCAAGCCGCAGACCAAGCGGGCCGAATGCGAGCCGGTCTACGATCGCTACTGGCCGCGTATCGTCGCCAGCGTCGAAGAGCGCGAGCGCAAGATCGCGCAGCTGAAGCGCGGCGATGAACTGCCCAGCGGCGTGCTTGAGATGGTCAAGGTCTACATCGCCACCAAGCGGCAGCTTTCGGTCGGCGACAAGATGGCCGGTCGCCACGGCAACAAGGGCGTCATCGCCAAGATCATGCCCGAGGCCGACATGCCCTTCCTCGAGGACGGCACCTCGGTCGACATCATGCTCAACCCCCTTGGCGTGCCTTCTCGTATGAACGTCGGACAGATTCTCGAAACCCACCTGGGCTGGGCAGCCAGTGTGCTCGGCTTCCAGGCGGTCACGCCGGTCTTCGACGGCGCCACCGAGAACGAGATTCACGCCGCCGTTGAGGAAGCCAATGGCCGCGTCGAGAAGCAGGCCAAGGATCTCGACGTCGTCCGCAACGCCGGCGACAAGCGCACCACGCTGTGCAAGATGCCGTTTGGCGGCAAGGTCCGCCTGTATGACGGACGCACCGGCGAGCGGCTCGATCAGCCTGTGACCGTCGGCTACATCTACATGATGAAGCTTCACCACCTCGTGGATGACAAGATTCACGCCCGCGCAACGGGGCCGTACTCGCTCATCACCCAGCAGCCGCTGGGCGGCAAGGCGAGGACCGGCGGACAGCGCTTCGGAGAAATGGAAGTCTGGGGCCTTGAGGCCTACGGCGCTGCCCACGTGTTGCAGGAACTGGTCACTGTTAAGAGCGACGACGTCGAAGGCCGCACCAAGATCTACGAGTCCATGGTCAAGGGCGAGAACACGCTGGAGGCCGGCACCCCGGTTTCGTTCGACGTGCTCTGCAACGAAATCCGTGGCCTGGGCATGAACATCTCCCTGGAGAAGGGCAAGTTGATCTAAGTAGCGTCCCCAACGGAGGACGTTCGTTGCGTCCCCCCTTTGAGAGGGGGACGGCGAAATTCAAAGTCGAAGCGTCGCATCAATTGGACGTTTCGTCGGCCCCCGCTGACGGGGGCCGCTATGTGGAGTATCGGCGATGAACAAAGACCTGCGAGCGCTCGACGCCCATACGGCGGTCGGAACGATCCACTACGAAGTCGTGGACAAGCTCGAC
>CAYXEY010000882.1:0-2072 GCA_964464105.1 uncultured Planctomycetaceae bacterium | reverse complement strand
CCAGACCGCGATGCCGGCGCGTTCGAAACGAAGCAGCTCCATGCAGATTTCGAGAACCTCGCCGAGAAGGGCATCACGATCGAATTTGCCGGTCAGCCGTTCATTTAGTTCATAGAGGCGCTCAAGCCGCTGTTGGGGGAGCACGAGCCGCTGCGTCTGCGAGAAGGCGCTGGTCATGCTCGTGACGTCGGACGGCGTATCCGCGAGGACGACACGGGACTCAGCCGCGCCTGCGGCAAAAACCAGGCGGCACCCGCCAATGCCGATGCGGTCGCCGGTAGAAAGCCGCGTTCGCTTGATGAGTTCGTCGTTGACGAAGGTACCGTTCTTGCTCTGCAGATCCTCGATCCACCAGGCGCCCTTCGCATCGCGCGAAATTCGGGCGTGGCGGCGCGAAACGATCTGATCCTCCAGCGGGAGGTTGCACGACTGCTCGCGGTTGGAGGCGCGGCCGATCACCGTCTCCTCCGCGACGAGGGGCACCTCGTGCAGGCGTGAATCGGCGTATTCAATCTTGAGAGAAGCGCCTGTCACCGTTTCCGAATCTCCAACTCCAGCCTTGCTACCGCATCATTGCCGCAGCGCAGGAATTGCGCGGTGGTCATTTTCGCGGTTTACGAAATCCCTGCCACTCCACGCTGCCAGCCGCCCACAGTCTAACACCGAGATGCGGCAAGGTGCAGTTATGGGACGGCTTGGGTCGATAACAAAGGGGCTTGTGCGCGCCCGACGCGGGTCCATCGACCCTCGGCTTGGCGGGCATGTCGTGATTGCGGGTGCGACAGGGGTTAGGAACAAGGCGTTCATCTCATGCTCAATGCCATGTTATGTGACCGATGCGGGGGCGCGTTGGAAAGCGATGACGCCATTTCCATCATTGACGGCATCTGCTGCGCCTGCCGGAAGGGGCAGGCCCGGCCGGTCGGACCGTCAAGCTGGAAGGCCAAGCCCGCTGCCGAGATCGTGTTGCCGCCTGCACCGATCATTGAGGTCGCCGCAAGCCATTCTGAATCAACCCTTGTTCTGGATGAGTCGGAATCAATCGAGCGCTTCGAAGATGACGAACCGGTCCTCGCCCTGGCCTCCATCGACGATGCACCACCTCGAAAGACGCGTCGGCGCAGGAGTCTCGCGGTCGGCGTAATGTTCGGACTCGCGGTCATCGCGGTTGCCGGCATTTACGCACTTCAGAATGGAATTCCATCTTTCAATATTCGGGCGGCGCGAACTGCCGATCGGGTGCCGGTGCGCCTGCGCGTGGTACCGTCGTCGGCCACGCTGCAGCTCAACGGTGAACCGATTGGTCCGGCCAACGCCGACGGTATTGTCGAACTCAAGCTCGAACCCGACGCGATGCGGACCTACATCGTCGATGCGTCGGCCGATGGCTTCCATCCTGCGCGTGAGACACTTTCAATCGCCGATGGTCGCAAGGACCTGCAGATTCAACTGACTCACAAGCCGTTCGATTTGATCGTGCGCAGCGAGCCCAGCGGAGCCGAAGTCTGGATCGCCGGCGAAATGCGCGGGCTTACCCCGCTCACCATGACCCTGCCGGCCTCGGCCACGGGTCGAATGACCGTCAAGCATGCCGGTCGTCGAGCGGAAGAGCGGCCCATCTCGGTGCCGTCAGATGCGAGTCCGTTGACCTTTGACATCAAGCTGGCCCTCGGCGCGCCGGTGGTTCGCGTGGAGACGGAGCCTCCCGGAGCACAGATCACCATCGACGGCGTGGCCCGCGGCGTCAGCCCCTTGAATGTGGAGCTGGACGACAAGCTGCGTGGCCGCGAGGTGAAGATCGCCGCCGCACTGGAGAATCACAATTCGATTGAGACGCGGCTTGCGATTCCGCAGGACGCTGACGGGTTGATTCCGGCCCGGCTCGCACTCGCACCCTACGCGGCGGAATTGCGGATCGATTCCGAGCCGAGCGGCGCGACTCTTCGGATGGAAGGCCGCGACATTGGCCGGGCGCCAGTGGCGGTCCGATTCGAACCGGGCGACGTCGGCAAGACGGTGGAGATTGAAGCGATCGTGCCCGGCGTGCGCATCGGCCGGCGAACCGCGACGAT
>CAYXEY010000881.1:0-2091 GCA_964464105.1 uncultured Planctomycetaceae bacterium | reverse complement strand
GGCTCAGCCAACGCCTCACCGGATTCGTTCGCGGGCGCCGCCGGCGGTTCCATGCCCGACAGGAAATCCGCCATCGTTTCCCGCACCCGCACATTGCCCAATCGCATCAACCGCCTGCGCAGCGCAGGCGACCGGTTGGTTCCCGAAATGAGCAGAACATTCATTGGCAACGGCGAACCGGCCATTTCCAGGCGCTTGTGAAGGTGCAGAACCCGGTCGACATTACGCGGCTCGACCGCACAGACCGCCAGCACGTCGGGCTTCTCGGCTTCAATTGCCTGCACAATCTCTGAAACCAGCGCTGACGGCGGCACGACGATGGTCGTATTTCCGCGTCGCTGTATGTCGGTCTGAATCCATGGCGTCAACAGCTCGTCGAAGGTGCCCCGATCGGGAAGGAGCATGACGCGTGTCGGACGAATGCGCTTCGGAATCTCCTCGTTCGCGACAGGTTGATCCTCAATCATCTTGGCGATGACGGTTGATGCGATATCGCGCGCCTTGGCCGCACGATCTGTGCCAAGCATTCCGTCGATGCGATCGGATTCCACCATGCTGAGACCCGGCCAGACCACGGTTTCCAACGTCTCGCTCACCGAAGTGTCCTCGGCCTGCTTCTTGGTAATTGACCGCGCATCGGTCGCATCCAACGCCAGAAGTCTTTGATAGAAGCGCAAACTGGGCTCGAGTACCGGCTCGTTTCCAAAAAGAACGTAGAACGTTTCAAATGCCGGAACGTGTTTGCCAAGCACAATCAGGCAGACCATGATCGGAGTGGCCAGCACGAGTCCCGCCGGGCCCCACAGCACGCCCCAGAAAATAAATGACAGGAAAATGGCCGGCGCTGATGCACCCACGCGCAAGCCGAAGAGCCAGGGCTCGAGGAAATTGCCGGCCAGCAAGTCCATCCCGACGGCGAGGATGATGACCAGAATCGGCACCATCCATCCATCTGAAATGGCTGCAGACAGTACGACCGGGAATCCAACCGCGACGAAGGGACCAAGGAATGGAACGAACCTGAGCACCGCCAGGATCAATCCCCACAGCGCCGCCTTTGGAACGCCCAATGCAAAGAGACCGAGTCCGACGGCCGTGCCGACGAGCGCGTTGGAAAGGGCTTGTGCCGCGAAGAACTTGACGATTCGCGCCTCACTGTCGGCAATGGCGGCCGTGGTAATCTGGATGTGCGCTCGTCCGCAGACGCGTAAGACTCGATTGCGCAGATCCTCCAGATATACCAGCAGAAAGAACGACAGAACGAAGGTCAGGCCCACCGTCGCCATTGGATGTGTGACCGGCGCCCACCATTCGCCGACTGCCGCGAGGACGTTCGACTCCGGCTCAACAACCTCAACCTGCACCGGCTGACTGGTCGCGGCCTCGGTCTTGATGCTGTCGTCGTGCAGGCCCGCGGATCCCGCAGCCGCGGTCGCGGTCGTTTACGTATTGAGCGTCGCTTCATCGTCTTCAGCCGCAGCGACCGGCAGCGTTGTCGCCGACTTCGACGGTCCGGCCAGCGTCTTCGTGATCGACGAGGCCCGCTCCCGGGTCTGCGTGATCTTCGCGTGCAGGTTCGCGACTTTGGTTTCAATATTCTGCCGGTATCGCGGAAGCTCCGTGGCAAGCGCTGAGACCTGTCCCAGCACCATCCAGCCAATGGCCCCCGCCACCAACGAGGCCGCAATGAATACGGCTGCAACTGCCGGTGCCCGGCCGATTCCGGCACGCTGAACCCACTTGACCGGGATGTTCAATAACAAACACAGGAACATTGCCAGGGCCAGTGGAATGAGCAGGACCTGTCCGACATAAAGCGCGGTGATCAGGATCGCGGTGATGATCATCACCGCCGCGCGCCGCACCGTTTTTTCTGTCGCGTGATCATTCATGGGATTGCCCGGTCAGGCCGTGGCTTCCTCCGCTCCAGACAGATCGTGCGCCGAGTCATCGCCGTCGGACGGCGGCGCGGTTACCGTGGCGAGGATCATGCTGAATAGCATTTTTCCGATCATTCCACCGGCTCGAGCCAGCAGAGACGGTCCTCGCGGGGCCTCTACTTCCGTGACGTAGGTCTTCGTCGTTCGGGTC
>CAYXEY010000880.1:0-2097 GCA_964464105.1 uncultured Planctomycetaceae bacterium | reverse complement strand
AAGTCGTGACGGAAAGCGATGAAGTGCGGCTTGGGTATTACATGCCCGAGGAAAACTAGTTGCCTTACGGAACCCAGCTCGCAAGTGGTGGGCGGAAAACGAGCAGCGCAGCAGTCGGCAAGAGCCGGCTACTGCGTTGTTTTGTTCTTGGGGACTTCTCCAGCGCATCATCCATGCGAGCAGCCAAACAGATTCGTTCGGACTGCAAAACGCGCCCGGGGGGATTTGAACCTCCGACCTACGGTTTAGGAAACCGTTGCTCTATCCAGCTGAGCTACGGGCGCTCGTTTGCGATGCGCGTTATCTCGCATTTTCGCGAGCCGTCGGCATCCGTCTTTATCTGACCGTCCGATTCTACGTTGGCCACTCTCTCACCGCCACGCGAGCGGGTTCCACACAGTCCGAAATGGCCTGAACTCCGTGCTCCTGCGGGCCGTACATTTCCGGCTTATCGCCGGGCTTGAGCCGTACCCCGCGATTGCCGATACCAGCGTTGGAAAATAGGGTATTTTGTGCGTGACACGCAGCCTGCCGATTCTTATAATTGAATCCAGCCTGCTAGACGTACCCACCCCGATTGATTCCCAGGTAGTACGAGACAGAATGAATCGGACCTTGCGACATTCGCTGCTTTTCGGCACTCTGACCGCGCTCGTCGGCGCGGGCACCGCAATTGCCGCATCGCCGGTAATCTCCCTGTCCGATTCAATCGAGCCCCTTCGCAAGCAGTTCAATGCCGCGGTCAACCGTTCGCGGGTCGTGGCCCTGCTCTCGCCCACCAGCAAGGCGGGCATGGACGGGTCCGACGCCCTAGCCGCATCGCTGCTGAACGGTGCTGTCGCCGGCGGACCCGATGTGATCATCATCTGGGTCAACCTGCTTCACGGCGACACCGCCGAAGAGGCCGATCGCGCCGCGGCCCGATTCGCCGGCGGCCGCACCACGCAGTATTACGACGCCAAGGGTCGGGCGGCCTGGAGTTTCGGCGCTGCCACGCTCGGAGAACAACGCAAGGGCGTCTGGAATACTTATGTCTATTATCTCCCCGGGGCCCTGTGGTCGATCGAACCGCCTCGCCCCGAGGACTGGCTGCACGAAATGGCCGGCCCCCGCCAGGTCGATCCCCTGCGCTACCGCGGTGGCGCCAAGCTCCGTGCCGGATTGCGGCGCTGGCTGTCTGATTCATCTGCGGACGCCGGCCAGGTTTCGGAGCCTCAAAACTACTCAATTGGGTCGGTTGTCAGCGATGCACCGGCGACCCCGCCTGTGAGCCGGCCCACGCCGAAGCCCGCAGCTCGCCGTCGGCCGCCGCCACCATCGGTCCCCCAGGCAACCTACGTCGAGTACAATGGCCCGTTCGAGGATCGCAACAAGTACGACGATTCGACCGGAGCCGACACGTGGGCGCAGCCGACAAAATCATGTTCCAAATCTACCGCGAAGCCGATTACGGCCGGCAGTTTCGAATCGTTTACTTCACCGAGCTCGACGAACACAACAAGGAGCGCGAGATCGGTCGCGCCCTCGCCGGTGAACCCTTTGTTGACGGATTCCTCAAGGAATTATCCAAGCAATCAGGCAAGGCCAAGCTCGACGACGTCGTCAAACGTCTCAACCGTGGCGAATCGATCGAACCCGCCGACGTCGAGCGCGAACTTGTTGCCATTGGAGCCCTTGCCGAGTAACGGCAAGTCGTCTCCGAATCCGATTTTCTCGTCCGCCCGGGCCTCCGGACCCTCAACCTTTGAACTGTCCGCCACGGCCAAGACGCCGGTCGGCGGCACAGTCACAGTGAAGACCAAGCCCAAGGCCCCCGTCTGAGTGGGCAAGTCCTGCACGCCCGTGTGGCGTGGCAACAACACCAAGACGACCTGGCGCGAGCTGTAATCGCGATGCACCCTTGTTCCCGACAGGCCGCGGTGCGCTCATATCGGTTGTCGCAAATCGACTTCATCAAACAACCTCGACACTGACACGGTGAACGCCGTTGTTGCCGTATCCCATCGCGTTTTTCCGGGGCTCGATCGGCTGCACGTTTCCGGCAGAGTCCGTCGCCCGCGCCATCAGCACGAATGACCCATTTTGTGGCGGCTTCCA
>CAYXEY010000879.1:0-2098 GCA_964464105.1 uncultured Planctomycetaceae bacterium | reverse complement strand
TGCGGATTCAAATGCCTCGACGACGCGGAAAAGCACCAAACCCGTCTTCTGACCGGGCAGCGGAACCATGCGGAACTGCCCCGAGGCCGGATCGCGTTCGATGGTATAGCTTCCGGGGGATTCGATCGGAAGCGGGGCATCCGGCGTCTGATAGTGCTGAAGCCGCAGGGTCGCATCGTACTCGTCGGTCGTCTTGTACAACGGCGGCACGTGAAACGCGTAGTCCGCAATCGTGACCCGTTGCATCTCCGAGCCGGCGACCTTGGCCTGGCCCACGATCGGGTGTTTCGCAAGATCGGCCTTCGAAATCGGGCCGATTTCCATGTAATCCAGTGCGATGCCCGCTTCGGCAGCGGCCTTGTTGCGAATGGCCTCCATGTAGCCGGCGTCGGCGACACCCGGCGGGATCAGCTTGTAGCCAGTCTTCTTGTCAGAGGCGACTTCAAACCAGGGCTTGAGCAGATCGGACGCGGCCTTGCGCATGGCCTGCTCGGCGGCCTGGGCAGCTCGCTTCTTCTTGATTTCGCTCTCAACCTGCGGCCTGGCCTCGCTGAAGGTCATCTCGCGGGAAATGCTCATCTCGCTCGGCGTCGCCGGCTGGCTGTCGGCGGGATTGGTCGTGGCGGGCTTGCTGGTAGGAATCTTTTCTTCGATCGTGTAAGCCGCCTTGTTCTTGCGCCAATGCGCGGACGCTTCCTCAAGCGAGACGGTCGTCTGCGATGCGATCTTGTTGAAATCGGCCACGATGCACTGCAGCTTCACCCGGTCCGCGAACTTGTAGCCGTAGCCGTCCTCATTCTCGGCCTGGATCTTGTCCTTGTACTTGTCGAAGTGGGCCTGCAGCTCCGTTTCGGGAATGACCTCGGCCGGATCGACGAACTTGGCCGCGTTGAACACAACGGCCTTGACCTTGGCCCGGTCCTCGGTGTCCACGGCGAAGTGCCGCGCCTCGGCTTCGGACGGCATGGCCGCGCGCAGGACGCGCTCTGCGTTCTTGTTGATCTGGATGTAATGGCCGACGGCCTCATAGACATTGGCCGGGGCCCACAAATGCCGCGGCTGCAAATTCTGCAGAACCTCGGCGGTCGCGCCTTGTCCCTTGAGGGCCACATCGATTTCCGCCTGCGAGGCATCCAGCCCCGCGGCCTTGGCCTCGGCCAGCAGCATGTAATAGTGCTGCGGCGTCAGTTGCTTTTCGCCCGACAGATTCAACTGGAAGCCGAGACGTTCGAGAATCTCAAGATCCTGCTGAACCGACATGATGTCGCGGGTGCGAACGGTCGACCCGAAGACCTTGCCGTACTTCTCGTTCGAATCGTTTGCCGAGAGCATGTTCATCAGGGCCTGATCGCCGATGAACGCCAGCATCGCCATGAGCACCACGACCACCATGATCTGCTTGGTGTGGGCTCGCAACCATTCCATCATTGCCGTCACTCCGGGTAAGGGGGTATTCGCCTGAAAAACCAGGCGCCAAACTTAATTCCGAACCGTGCATAATACGCGACGGCGGCAGGCGGGGCGAGCGCCGCCAAAACCCCATAAACACACGCGAATTGCACCGGAAACGACGGTCAAAAGTTGGCCCATTGCACCGCCCGGCCGGTGCGCAGAAGCCGGGCCAACCAACGGATGATCAGGGCCAGGGTCGCCATTGGCCGTATTTTTCGGCGGCTGCGGAATGAATGATCAACGGCCGCAACCGGACCGATTCGCAATGACCGGTCTCACGACCGGCTCCACCACAAAACGGCGGCGATGAGGGCCAGCAGAACCTCCAGCCCGCCAAAGACATATGTCGCACGTTCGATGCCGCTGACGGTCGCGAAAGTGGCGAGACGATAAGCCGACAGCGACCCATACAGACACAGGGCGAACAGCAGCCCGGCGATACGGTAATCCGCCCGCAGCCCGGTGAACAGAAAGAACAGGCTCATCCCGAGTTGCAGGCCGCCGTAGACGGTCAGGTACTCGCTGCGTCCCGAACCGGATCGAAAGGCCAGCCCGATGCCCGTGGCGGTCTTGTCGGGCATGAGGGTGCACCAGGCGGCGAATACGAAATACAAGGCGGCGTTGACGAGGAGGTAGACGCGGATCA
>CAYXEY010000878.1:0-2101 GCA_964464105.1 uncultured Planctomycetaceae bacterium | reverse complement strand
AAAACGCGATGATCCTGCACCGAGGTTCTGCACGAAACCATGTTTCTTGTTGATCACATAAGCCAGATCGAATGCCAGAGTATCGCCGACGGGAATGTTGACGGACGTGCGCGACCTGAATTCATCGAATCGGCCGAAGGTGAAGGTCTGTTGGCCACTGAACTCGCCCAGCTCCGGCGCCTTGGTGATGAAATTGATCGCGCCTGCCGTCGCGTTGCGCCCATAGAGCGTACCCTGTGGGCCGCGCAGCACTTCGACGCGCTCGAGCTCGGCAAGCTCGCTGGCGAGCCCCTGACCGCGACCGACATACACGCCGTCGATGTAAACCGCGACTGGATTGTCGCGGGTCTGCACTGCAGAAGCCTCCCCGATGCCGCGAATCATCGCCCGTACCGTCGTGCCGGTATTGGGATGGGGCGAAATCTGCAGATTGGGAACCAGTGTCGTCATATCCGCGAGCGAAGCGATCTGCTTCGTCTCGAGCGCCTCACCGCTGAATGCAGCAATGGATATCGGAGTGTCCTGCAGGCTCTCTTTGCGTTTTTCCGCCGTGACCGTGACCTCTTCGAGGCCCGCGGCAGGGGGCTCCGCGTCTGCGCTTTGAGGTGCCGCGAGTACAGGCCCCGCCAACAGTAATGCCGATGGTACGAGCCATGGGATCGCCGCGAGCCCCGCTTTACGCGTGGATCGCGAAATGCGAGGAGGACTGTGGGTGTTGGATGTCGGTGTGTACATGTCAATCTCCCTGAGAGTGATGAATTCAATGTTTGACCGCAGTGCGCAATCTGAAAACGAACAGTGAGTTGCCCGCGCCGCTTGGCAGGGGAATTTCGGGAAACAGCGAGGCCGCGCTTCCAGCCTGCGCGCTGTAGCCAGTGGGCACGGCGAGGTACTGAACGCCATTGATCCCGTAAGTCATCGGGTGGCCCGCGATCGGTGCGTTCAGCCGAACCTGCCATAGGACTCGTCCTGTCTCCTGGTCGAAGGCCTTGAAATGGCGACCCGCATCGCCGCCGAAGAGAAGGCCTCCACCCGTGGCCAGCAAGGAGCTGCTGACAAGCGCGCGTTGCGAGTGACGCCACTTGCGCCTGCCATCCGGGATGCCGACGGCGTCGATCACGCCGACCTCGCTCACACCAGGAGGAAAGACGCGGGGACCTGCCGTAATCGAGCCCACGTAGTTGCCGGCGGTGAAGATTCCCCGAACAGGTGCTTGTGTATTGCAGGATTCCGCCAGGGGCACGTAGAACAAGCCGGTCAACGGGCTGTAGGTGCCAGCCTGCCACGACTTGCCGCCCCAGACGGATGGGCAAATGAATTTCTCATCGCCCAATGCACCCGGAATCAACTTCTCATTGATATGGACCGTACCATTCTTGTCTACGGTAGTTACGACGTTTTGAACGATGGTTTCTCTCGCCCAGATGAACTCACCGGTATCGCGGTCGAGAGCGAAGGCAATGCCGTTCTTGCCAGCCACTGACACGACCAGATGACGCAGCTTTCCATCGATCTTCCTGTCGAGGAGAACGCGCTCGAATGGGCTGTCCATGTCCCAGTTGTCTCGCGGCAAATGCTGGTAATACCACTTGAGTTTTCCCGTATCGGCGTCCAGGGCCAGGGTGCTGTTGGTGTAAAGCACCGCACCATCTCGGGACCCGCGAATGAGCTCGGAGTACGGACCGGGGTTACCTGTGCCCCAGAAAATGGTGTTGGTGCGCGGATCGTAAGAGCCCGTCGCCCAGGAGCTGCCACCCCAACGATTTCCCGGCGGCACCCCACCCCACGATGACTGCTGATCCGGATTCTGTGTGTCGTCGAGTATGTTGAAGCGCCACAGCTCCTTGCCCGTATTGACGTCGTGGACCGCGATAAAGCAACCACCGGCGGTTCCTGCGATTGAACAACCGCTGATCCCGGAAATGATCTTGCCGTTCACGACGAGTGGACCGACCGTATAGCTGTAGCCGCGGGTGTAATCGAATGCCTGAACCTGCCAGGCGATCTGCCCGGTGGCGGCATCCAGCGCGACGAGCTTTGCGTCCGCGGTAGCGAGGATCACCTTGTCCTGATAGAGAGCGATGGGTCCCTTCTGACGACG
>CAYXEY010000877.1:0-2101 GCA_964464105.1 uncultured Planctomycetaceae bacterium | reverse complement strand
GGCTTAAGGTCGAAGTCTGACGTCTTATATCTGCCGGATGCGACCGCGTACAATCTGGGGATGTCGGACTCGCGTCCAGCGAAAATTAAGCCCATCACCACCGGCGGCGGCTGGCGGGCGATTGCTTATTCGCTCCGCATCGCCCGGCGGGTCGGCGGACTGCGCAAATTCTACAAGGCCCTCGCCAGCCGCAATGCCTGCAAGACCTGTGCCCTCGGCATGGGCGGACAGGCCGGCGGGATGCGGGATGAGGCCGGGCGGTGGCCCGAGGTGTGCAAGAAGTCCATGCAGGCCATGGCGGCTGACATGCAGGGGCGGATCACCGGGGAGTTCTGGCGCAAATATTCAATTGACGAAATGCGAGCCATGTCGCCCCGCGACCTGGAGCACATGGGGCGGCTGGCCGAACCGGTCTATGCCGGACCGGGCGATACGCACTTCCGTCCGATCGGATGGGATGAAGCGATGCGGCTGTGTGGCGAGCGCTTCGCGGCGACGCGGCCGGATGAGAACTTCTTCTACGCCAGCGGGCGGTCCTCCAACGAGGCGGGCTTCCTGCTGCACCTGTTCGCCCGGCTCTATGGCACCAACAACGTCAACAATTGCAGTTACTACTGCCATCAGGCCAGCGGCGTCGGACTGGGCAGCGCACTGGGCACCGGCACGGCCACCATCCAGCTCGAAGACCTCAAGTCCTGCGACACGGTCTTCCTCATCGGCGGCAACCCGGCCTCCAACCATCCGCGGCTGATGCGGCTGCTGATGGACCTGCGGCGGCGGGGCGGCAAGGTCGTAGTGATCAATCCGATGGTGGAGACGGGGCTGGTCAATTTCAGCGTGCCGTCGGATTGGAAGAGCCTGCTTCGCGGGAGCGAGATTGCGACGCATTACGTGCAGCCGCACATCGGCGGGGACATCGCGCTGCTGACGGCCATTGCGAAGATCATCGCCGAGCGCGACCCGCGCATCGGTCCGGACGGCCAGCGGCGCGAAGTGACCATCCTCGATGATGACGATGACACGACGATGTGGGACATGGCGAACTGGCCGGGGTTGAACCTGCCGTTCGTGCTGCGGCATACCGAGGGGTTCGAGGATTTCAAATCTCAGATTTCAAATTTGAGATTGGAGAACCTCGCGGCGCAGGCGGGTGTCACGCCGTTGCAGATTTACGAACTCGCCGAGGTATATGGCAATTCGTGGCGGACCGTCTTCGCCTGGACCATGGGCATCACGCACCACGTGCATGGCGTGGACAACGTGCGGGCGATCGTGAACCTCGCACTGCTGCGCGGCATGGTGGGCAAGCCAGGCGCGGGGCTGCTGCCGATTCGCGGGCATTCCAACGTGCAAGGCATGGGCAGCGTCGGCGTGACGCCGGCTCTGAAGGACGCGGTGTTCAGGCGGCTGGAGTCGCACTTCGGCGTGAAGCTGCCGACGACGCCGGGCATGGACACGCTGGCCTGCATGGAGGCGATGCACGCAGGCCAGATTCGCAATGCATGGTGCCTCGGTGGCAATCTGTTCGGCAGCAATCCCGACGCAAAGTGGACCACGCAGGCGTTCGGCAAGCTGGAGTCGGTTGTCTATCTCAGCACGACGCTCAACACCGGCCACGCCTGGGGCCGCGGGCAGCATACGCTCATCCTTCCCGTGAAGGCCCGCGACGAAGAGAGCCAGCCGACCACGCAGGAGTCGATGTTCAGTTTCGTGCGGATGTCCGACGGCGGCGAGGCGCGGCTGGACGGCCCGCGCGGCGAGGTTGAGATCATCGCCGAGTGGGGCGAGCGAGAACTCAATGGGAAGACGCCGGTCGATTGGACGGCGTTCAAAACGCACCGCAACATCCGCGGGGCGATCGCGGCGACAATACCCGGATACGAAGAAGTCGGGAAGATCGACGAGACGAAGAAGGAGTTTCACATCCCCGGCCGCACGTATCACGCGCCGAAGTTCAACACGCCCAGCGGCAAGGCGAAGTTCCACGCTTTGCTAATCCCGGATATTGCAACGGCGCCAGGCACGCTGCGACTCATGACCATCCGCAGCGAGGGGCAATTCAATACGGTCGTCTACGAGGATGACGACCTCTATCGCGGAC
>CAYXEY010000876.1:0-2106 GCA_964464105.1 uncultured Planctomycetaceae bacterium | reverse complement strand
ACCTGGCACTGCCGGTCAGCGTGAACCCGCTGCTGATCCTGCTGCCCAGCGCTGCGCTGCTGGGGGTGGCGGTGTGCATTGCGGCAGCGACGTTCAAGAAGTACCTGTAAGAACGCGCGAATGGCGCATAAGATTAACCTCCTTGCGGTCGTGGCCGTGATCGCTTTTCAGCGGCGCCTGCTTCGCCCCGGCCATGGCAGTTCTCCCGTCAATTCAGCCAAGCCTCCATCGTCTTCGACACGTGCGCCGAAGCGGTTCACCTCAACCTCCGGCAAATCGTCGCCGTCGAACCATAGCAAGGAGATGGTGGTATCGGTGCGCTGGTAATGTCTTGAAAGTTCCCAGAGGTCAAGGCCCTTTTCCCAGTTGTCGAACCAGACGTCCTGTGAAACTTCCCCCGTCTCAGTAGCGCTATTCCCTGAAGAGCGGATTCGGTGAGCCACGGAGCCTGCTGGAATGACCGACCTGGGAGGTATCCAGGCCCCAGCTTGCCGCAAGGCCGTTGAGCGTGCGGCATACCGCACCGCACCGCGCTCCATGGTGACGAATGCGCACGGCATATCGCTAAGACTGGCAAACCTTGACGCCGCTGCAGGGAATGATGTGCCGAACAAGTCGGCCATGTGTTGGATGAGATCCAGGGAGGGCTCTTCCTTGGGAACAGCGGAGAGCCATTGCTGATAGGGCATCAGCAGTTCAGCGGCAAACGTGTCGCAGGCGATCTCGTTCGGATGTCGCTTTGCATAGGACCATGACGGCACCTCGTCGTGACTTGATTCCAAGCCGAGCACGATATGAGCTATTTCGTGGCAGACAGTGAAGCGCTGGCGCTCTTCGGTTTCCAGCGAATTCACAGTGATGATGTGCTTCCCGTTCGGCTTGGTAACGGTATAGCCAGACTCCCCATCGCCAAGCTCATCCTTCTTGACCTTGGCGTTAGCCGCGATCACATACGGGGACAGGTCTTCTCGGATGTTCGAAACATCGACTCTCGCGACAAACGCGCGCGCTCTCTGCCTGACATCCGCCTCGTCCATGTTCAGTCGTCCTCGTCGTCGTCGAAGGCCTTCTTGATTCGGGCGATGAGCGTCGCGGGGTCAGGCCTTGCATTTCCCCGATGCCTGACTCCAGCCGCGGCCGAAAAAACATCGATGCTGATCGAGGGATCTTGCAGCACGAATTCAACAAGGCTTGGATCAGCGTCTGCGTGGTCAACCAGCCACATCACGAGTGCGGCATCTCTTTCTCCCGGCTTGAGAACCTTCAACAGCTTCTCAACCAAGTCTTGGGATGGGTTTGTCTTCTCGCCTGTTTCGAGGCGGTGGACATAAGCATGATCAACTGACGATAGCTGGCCGATCTCACGCAGGGAAAGGGTTCTGCGTTCGCGTAGCGTCTTGAGGGCGACGCCTAGGCCTGTTTGCGGCATGAGTTCTGATCCTTGCGGTTGCGGGAAGAAGGGCCAAGCCCTCTGTTGCCCCTCCACATCCGGTTGATGTTCAAAGGCGCACACCGCACGCCCAGTTGCACCGGCGCACGCGCTCTGATACATTGTTGTCCAGCCAGACAACAGATGTAGGTTTTACGCCTGCTCCAGGTTGGATTGGCTCGGCCTTCCTGTTGTCTGCGTGAGCAACGAATTGTGCTACAGCGGGCGGCCGTTGACAACCTAGCCGAGCGGCTGGGACTTCGATAGTTCCACTGTAGGAGAGCCATCATGGCAGGCAAGAATCAGCATGTTGTTCCTCATCAGGACGGTTGGGCCGTCAAGGGAGCCGGCAATCAGCGGGCGACCTCCGTGCACGACACGCAGCAACAGGCCATTGACGCAGCGAGGGATATCGCACGCAACCAGCAGTCCGAACTCGTCATCCATCGTCCGGATGGCCGTATCCGTGATAAGGACAGCCACGGCAACGACTCCTTCCCGCCGAAGGGCTGAAGTGCCATGACGGGCATCCCTACCTACCATGTGCTCGCCCTGTCAGGGGGCGGTTATCGCGGCCTGTACACCGCCACGGTTCTCGCCGAACTCGAAACCGTGCTGGGCCGTCCGATCGCTTCGCACTTTGATCTGATTTGCGGCACATCGGCAGGAGGGATGCT
>CAYXEY010000875.1:0-2120 GCA_964464105.1 uncultured Planctomycetaceae bacterium | reverse complement strand
CCGCCTGAGTTTCGCATCAGGCTCAAGGTCCGCAGTGGCCGACGACCCGAAGTACAAAAGTTGCGCCGTGAGACCGCTCGACCAAGTTACCTGCCCTTGGATCATCGACAGGGCCAAGGTCGGCACGGGATCGACAACTGCCGTCCCGCCGGCGCCGACTTTTTCGCCACGCCGCGAGGCATAATCCGCCCGAAAGGGAGGTGGATATGACTGGCAGGACAAGACACCCGGATCTGGCCGCACTGCACGCCCGGGTTGGTGGCAAGGTGGTCAGCGCCCGCGATGCGGTCGGGCTGATCCGCGACCGCGATATGATCGCCACCGGTGGTTTCGTCGGCATCGGCTTCGCCGAAAATCTGGCGGTGGCCTTGGAAGAACGCTATCTGGAGGAAGGTGCCCCGCGCAACGTGAGCCTCGTCTATGCCGCCGGCCAGGGCGACGGCAAGGAACGCGGGCTCAATCACCTCGGCCATGACGGACTGGTCGGCCGCGTGATCGGCGGTCACTGGGGGTTGGCGCCACGCCTGCAGGAACTGGCCGTGAGCAACCGTATCGAGGCCTGGAACCTGCCGCAGGGCGTGATCACCCATCTCTTTCGCGACATCGCCGCCGGCAAGCCGGGCACCCTCACCCATGTCGGTCTGGGGACTTTCGTCGATCCGCGCTTCGGCGGCGGCAGGCTGAACCAGAAGACCACCGAGGATATCGTCCGTCTGATGGAGATCGACGGCGTCGAATATCTCTTCTACAAGGGCTTCCCGATCAATGTCGGCTTCATCCGCGGCACCACGGCCGATCTCGACGGCAATATCACGATGGAGAAGGAAGCCCTGACGCTGGAGGCCCAGGCGATCGCGATGGCCGTCCATAACTCGGGCGGGATCGTCATCGCGCAGGTCGAGCGCCTCGCCGACCGCCATACGCTCAACCCGCGCCAAGTGAAAATTCCGGGCATCCTCGTCGACTGCGTGGTCGTCGCCGAACAGCCCGAGTACCACATGCAGACATTCATCGAGCAGTACAGCCCGGCCTTTTCCGGCGAAATCCGCGTGCCGCTATCCGTCATACCGCCAATGCCGATGAGCGAGCGCAAGATCATCGCCCGTCGCGCCGCGCTCGAACTGGCGCCCGGTGCGGTCGTGAATCTTGGTATCGGCATGCCCGAGGGCGTCGCCGCCATCGCTACCGAGGAAAAGATTCTCGACCGCATGACACTCACCGCCGAACCCGGCGTCGTCGGTGGCATCCCTGCCGGCGGCCTCAACTTCGGCGCGGCGACCAACACGCAGGCGATCATCGACCAGCCAAGCCAGTTCGACTTCTACGACGGTGGCGGCCTCGATCTCACCTTTCTCGGCCTGGCCCAGGCCGACCGCGAAGGCAACCTCAATGTCAGCAAGTTCGGCCCCCGCCTGGCGGGTGCCGGCGGCTTCATCAACATCTCGCAAAACGCGCGTGAAGTGGTTTTCGTCGGCACCTTCACGGCCGGCGACCTCGAAGTCGCCATCGACAACGGCCACCTGCGCATCGTGCGCGAAGGTAAGGCGCGCAAGTTCGTCAATGAAGTCGAGCACCGCACCTTCAGCGGCACGGAAGCCTGGAAACGCGGTCAGCGCGTGCTTTACATCACCGAGCGCTGCGTCTTCCGTCTGTGCGCGGAGGGACTGGAACTGACGGAAATCGCACCCGGTGTCGACCTTGAACGCGACATCCTCGCCCACATGGACTTTCGCCCGGTCATGCACCGACCGCCGCAACTCATGGACCCGCGTCTGTTCGCCAGCGGCCCGATGGGACTGGCACATCAGCTACCGGGGCTGCCAGAAAAATGACATTCTTTTGATCACGGTCAGTTTGCCGTCAGTCGTCCGTGCTAGATTGAAGTCGTCAAAATTGTCAACAGAGGGAGGGAAACATGGTTGGTAAATCCGAGAACTTCAGCGAACTTAACCGTAAAAACATGGAAGCGGCAATGCGCCTCGCGCAGATGTCGATCGAGAACTCGCAACGTGTCGTTGCCCTGCAGAATGAATTGGCACGCGAGTTGTTTCAGGATGGGGTCGAGAACGCCCGTGCCCAGGCCAGCGCCAAGGATCCGCAGGAAGTGATGCGCCTGCGTG
>CAYXEY010000874.1:0-2121 GCA_964464105.1 uncultured Planctomycetaceae bacterium | reverse complement strand
TCCGCTTTGTATCGCTCCAATTCCGCCTGCATCTGCACCTTCGCCTGCTCGGCCTGCATCTCGGCCTGCAACCGCTGCTGCTCGATCTGGAATTGCCGCTGATCGTCCGCAGCCTGGGCCTGCATCTCAGCGCCCTTGACCTGCAACGTCGCCTGCGCCTTGATCTTCTCGGCCTCGATCCTCGGATCGGGCGGCGGCGGCTGTGGCGGCTGCTTGCTCGGGTCAGTCCAGAATTCCTCGGGCGACCGGAAGCCCATCGCCTGCGTCAACCTGCTAGCGGTGTTAAACACGTTCTCAGGCTTGACCATGCCCACCGGCAGCAATTGCATCTGCATCGCCAGCAACTGCTGTAGCTGCTGCGTCTGCATCTCTTTTGATCCGGCCCCGAGCGCAACCTGTACCGTGAGATTCGCCCGCCTGACCCACTCTCGCGGGTCAATCGGCACCCACTCGTTACTGAGCTTGATCTTCTCGGCGCGCGTCGCATTCTTGAGCGTGATCTGGTGCAGCAACAGGAACAGATCGCGCACCCCGTCAGACAGCGACCGCGCCACAGCCTCAATACGGCTCTGCGCCTGCGTAATCAGTTGCGAGACACCCGAGGCGGTTTTGTTCAACGCCTGCGAGTCCAGCATCGCCCCGCCTTGAAAATACGGGTTGATACCAGAGGCGTCCTGTTTCCACGCATCGACGTACTGAATGCCGCTCAGAGCCGTTTTGCCAACGTCCGGCGTAATCATCGGAGCCGTGGCCGACGCAGGATCGCCCTGCACCCGGATAACGCCACCCGGCCGGCTCACGAGCAAGTCGTCCAGGTTCACCCGGTTTACGTCGACCGCGACCCTCGGCGAAGTCGCCAAGTAGTTGCTGTCCAGCATCCCACGCAACAGCGCGGTTTTGATCTGCGTAATCTCGGCCAGTAGATCGTAGAACGACAGTCCGTGGTGCCTGTGCCCAAAGATGATCGGCGAGAAGGCGGCGAACGGTACGCAGTCCGCTTCGTCGTTGTGCAAAACCTTCTTGTTCGCTACGCAGACCTTGCGAAGCTCGGCGATGCCGTCCCGGTCAATATCCACCCGCAGGTAGACTTCCCGGTACAACACCCGGCGCATCGACGGGTCGGCATCCACCCCATCAACCGTGTCGCTGTCCTCGAACCTGTTCCGCGCGCTTTCTTCCTCCGAGTCAATCCAGTCCTCGGCCGTGAAGTCGTCATCCGAGACCTTGTAGCCCATCTCCCGCAGTTCTGAGAGCGTCACAAGCCGGCGATGCTCGACAAACGACGCATCCTGCAACGAGACAGTGCGAACGGTTTTGTGAACCAGCAATTCCTCTGGAGGGACCGCCGCGTATTTGGCGCACTCCTGCCGATAGAGCCGCTTGACCTTCACGTCGTGCAGCATTTGCGGCGGAATCTGCACAGGCCCGGCCATCGGGTCCAGGTACATCCCGCCGCCATTCGGATCGGGATACTCGCTATGCTCAACAACCTCGACCTCGGCGTCGTTGAGCAGCATCCCTAGCTCGTCGTCCGACTTCCCGAAGTAGGTTTCAGTCTGGATATCCTCGCTTTCATCCCACCAGACCTTTGCATAGCCGGTGCCCAACAGCAGCGCGTCCTGAATGAACGTGTAGAAGTGCTGAAACGAGTCGTTGCGTTCCAGCGCAAGCCAGTTGATGTACTCGGTTTCGGTCTTTGCCTGCCGTTCGTCCTCCGGCCCGCGAGGATCGAACCTGACCAGTTCGTCTCCGCCGAGAAAGACCCGCATCAACTGCGGCATCGCCCAAAGCACCGTGTCCCGCAGGTCAGTGGCGACAACCTGGGAGCGACCCTCGCGCTCGTCACCGTAGGGCTCACCCAGGAACCGCTCTAGCGCATTGGCGCGCTTCTCTGATAGCTCGCCGTCGCCGTAGCCATAGGACTCGCCCTCCCGCGCTTCAATGAGCGCGAGCAGTTCGTCGTCGGTTAAGCGAGCCATTAAATGATCCCTCGGTTGTCATACTTGATCGCGCCCCAGGTCTCGTTACGCAACTGGTCGGCGATCACTGCGAGATACCTGAACGCATCCGCTGAGTGCGAATGCTCGTCATGCACCGGAGCCGTCGGCTCGTCGGTCGTCG
>CAYXEY010000873.1:0-2123 GCA_964464105.1 uncultured Planctomycetaceae bacterium | reverse complement strand
TCCGCAATCAATCGATCAATTTCCATGAACAGCGGCGTGGGCGATTCCGCGATCATCGACGTCAATGAGTTGACTCCTTTCTTGACATCGGCCCCCGTCTATTTGGACCACGCGCCGCGCGTGGAGCTTGAACCCGGACCCGGCATCGCTCACGTCAACGATCGAGTGATCCTCCGATGGTCGGTCGAGGATGACGGACCCGTTGTCGCTCAGCGAATTGAGTACTCACCGGCCATCTCCGGCATCCCGTTTTCATCCATCGCGACGCTGGGCCCGGCTGAGCGGAGTTGGGAGTACCAGGTGCAGTCCGTGCCGCCTTCGAACCTGAATTCTCCCGCCGCGCTCCGAGTGGTCGCGATCGACGAAGTCGGCAATGAATCATGGGACTTTGTGCAGTTCTGGGTGCCCTATCAGGATGATTGGACCGTGCCGAATATTCAGGTGAACACGCCCGGCGAAGGTCTTCGCACCGGCGATTTCTTCCCGGTCAGTTGGTCGCCAAGCGCAACTTCCGAGATCTTTCTCGAAGTCGGCAGCGAATCAACACTGGCTCGGATTCCATCCGGCGGCGGTAATGGCGCCGCGGTCATCAACAAGCGCACGCCTTACGCCAGCACCGATCTTGCACGTATCATGATTCGCCATACGTTCGGCGCCGGTGGCCGCGTAGCGTATTACTTCTCCGACTATTTCTCCGTTCGTCCGGATCCTCGAATCGCCGACAACGCTCCACCTGCCATCAATGTCACGTCGCCGCAGGCCGGACAATCGTTCGCCGGTGGCGGCACGGTGCCCGTCGCCTGGACTGCCTCCGATGACGAGGGGCTGCGCGACTTCGATATCCAGGCTTCTTACGACGGGGGACGCACGTGGTGGTCCGTTGCACGTCATCTTCCGCCAAACACAACGTCGTTCGCATGGCACTTGCCTGGCAGCATTGGCATCACTGGCGTCCGGGTACGCGTGATCGCCCGCGACGTGCGCTTCCAGACAACCAGCTCCGGCGGCCAAATCGCCTTTTCAATCACACCCGGCGCGGGCGTAATTCCAGGCGACATCGACGGCGATGGTGACGTCGATTTCGAGGATCTCTCCCTCGTCGTGGGAGTGCTCACCGGCGCCAACGCCGACCCGGTGCATGCGTCACGAACGGATCTCACAAACGATGGTCGATCGGACGGTCTCGATGTTCAGCCATTCGTCCACGCGCTGATCGGCGGGTAGTTGACCAGAGCCTGGATGGCATGCGGGCCACCCATCGGAACCAGAATGGGAATCAGTCGCCCCCCGGGAATTTGACATCCGATTCCACAAGAAACTTCTGCTCGCTGTTTTGATGTCTTGCGTGTCTTCGCTTGGCGTCGTAGCCCAGAACGCGGCTTATGACGGGATCGATCTCGGGACATGGCCGGTTTCCATTACCTGACCCCGATTGCCATCAAAAACAACAGCGACATCGGCTGATGCAATGCGTCAAGTTTTCAAATGCGGGCGGCTGCACTCAGCCACACGGGCTCGCCGGAGGGGCCAACGAAGAATGGCCGACGGAGTTCTTTGCAGTTCTGCCTGGGCCGGGCGGTTGGTTGCGATCCAGCACGCCCACGCGCCCCAAAGCGCCGTTCGCCTCGCGTAGCGCCGCTGCGGCAGACGAGGGGCCCATCGATCAGACCTCATGGGGCAAATCGACTGAGATGTTTTTCTCTGCGAAATTGACGATCTTCAATACGTTGATGCTGCGGGGCAGCCCGTGAAAAACGCAACCATGCGGGTGCATCAGGGGCTCAGCATCCGGTCAACGAGCATGGTCACATCGGATTCGTTCAGGAGACCGTCTCTGTTCATGTCGCCAAGCCCAGCACAGGGACCGCCGGGTTGCGGGACCCCGGTCGTCATTGCTTTTACGAACCAGTCGAGATCGCGGCCATCGACTACGCCATTCGCATCTACGTCAGCGGAATCCGCAAGGGGAAAGTTCACGAATTGATAGAGCGAACCCGCGCCTCCGTCGTCGATGGTCAGGAAGACGCTTCGGTGATTGTTGACGCAATCGGTATTGGGTACGATGGCAAAGCCCTCGAGGTTCCAGTTTGTCGGGCTGCCCGTTGGTCGTCCATAAGTCAGCT
>CAYXEY010000872.1:0-2126 GCA_964464105.1 uncultured Planctomycetaceae bacterium | reverse complement strand
CCGTTTGGAATTCGTCTCGTACAGCGTCTCAGTGATCGCCCCCCTGAACAGCTCTTCGTTCAGAAACTGCAGCAGCTTCTTTGCGGCGGGCCGATCCTCGGGAAAGACAATCTTTCCGTTCTGAATTTGGATCACGACGTCGTAGCCCTTGGAGCGGGTCTGAATCTGCTTTGCAGAGTATTGGTCGAGGACGGGAGAATCTCTTAGCATCGCGAAACGCTTGCGTAACCACTGATTCGACTCAGTCGCCATTGCCTCGATGTTGACGGGCGCCAACTTGTCATGCGACAGGACGTCACGAATCTGCTGCTCTGAGGCCTCCTCGTAAAAGTCTCCCAGAGGCAGAAACGTGTTCACCGTGCGGAAGTTGTGGAAAAGGAGCTTCTGTTCGGCTAGGAAGTACACAGCGGCCAGCTTGGATTCCAATGTCAGGCCGGGGCGTTCGGTCGTCTCGTAGGTCCCGTTTCGGAGAAGAAGGAACGTCCCCGGTCTGATCACGTGTGAGCGGCTGAAGTTCTGAAACAAGACCAACTCGCTGCCGCCCTCATCGCGGGCGAAGGCGGCGATGCCCTTGATGGAGGCGATAAACGCTTCGTCCTGGTGAATCGGACCAAGATCGGCAATGGTGCCACTGGTCTTACCGGCGAGCCATTCAGGAGGCACGAAGTCGCGCAGGGCGAAGCGCTCATGCTCTTCCGGCTGGTAGCCGGCATTGAATGCAATTTCTTGCGCGTCATCGCTGAAGGCGACGAACTGCGCCGCCCAAGTAGTCGCAAGCCTTTGCTGTAGCGCCTGACGCATCGGAATTTGATGGAGTCGCAGCTGAGCGCCCTGCTTGACGATTGCCGCCAACTGGAAGTTATCAAGCATTCGCGGCCTCTGTGTGGAGATAAATGTTGTACGCCAGTTGCACGGTCTGCATTTCTTGCCCGGGCCGACTGAGCTCCGCTCGACTGATCAGCAGGTGCGGAATGCCATCCTCGTTCTTGACCGCGTAGAAGTGATAGCCCAGCAGGCCCATGACCGGATTGAAGTGAAATGCACCCGCATGGGCAATGACGAGGAAGATGATCAGAAGCACATATGCGCCGGTCAGCCAGTCCCCCGCAAATCCCATCTTGTCGGTGGATAGGAAGGGCAGCAGGTAGGTAACCAGAAACGCCAGCACTTCCCTGTCATCTCGTTCGAACGCCCTGACTCGGTAGGCGTGTCTCTGTGCATTCTTCGAGGCGTAACGAAGCAATACCCAGCACAGGAATACGAGCAGCACCGCGGCCGCCAGCCACACGCCGTAGCGAGACGCAGGTTCACCCCTGGCGAACTGGTTCACTGCCACCGCACCGAGCAGCGGTGATAACGACGTCGAGACCAGCAGGAACTTCGCGAAGGTGTTCAGCATTCGGCGGCCTCTTCAGCTTCTATCCTTACCAGTCGCGTCCTGCCGGTGAGCAGCTCCTGCATCATCGCCAGCTTGAGCGCGCGAGTCTTGTCGCGGCGGGCCTCGAGGGCGGCGAGTTCAGCGTCCATGTCGGAGAAACTATTGCCCATGGCAACCTGTTCCGCGAAAGAGGGTTTGACGAACGGCAGACGCTTCAAGTCTTGCAAAGCAATGCGCTGCCGCGTCGAACCGCTACTCGCCTCTATCGCCCTACCCCGAAAGTACGGCGAGTTTAGGTACTCGAGCACAAAACGCGTATCGAATTGCCGCTGGTCCACCGCCAACCTAATGCCGTCGGATGCCATCAAATAGCGGCAGTCTGTGGCTGGCACAAGGCACGCCCTAGCCACGGGGTCGCCCATTTTGGAGAGAATGACTTCGCCCGGAAAGATGTTGTTACTTAGGAGCTCGTCGGCTTTGGCTACGGATGTGTAGATGGCGTAGTCGTCGATGAACTCGCCGTCACCGATATTCTGCAGTTGGATGATTCGTACGCCTTCCTCAGTGTAGTCAGACGCCTTAAGGTTTGATCCAAATGGCCCGCCACCAATGCTCCACGGCTTCATCTTATCGGCTATGTCCGCGAAGCGAACTACCCCCCACTCCCCACTGAACCCAGAGAGGCGGGTCTGGCCGGTGAGGAGTTGCTGCATGGTGGCCTGCTTGAGGTCACGCTTCTTGGCGATGA
>CAYXEY010000871.1:0-2129 GCA_964464105.1 uncultured Planctomycetaceae bacterium | reverse complement strand
TGCCGGACGAAGCCGACAACCATGTCCTCGAGCTGGCCGTGGCGGCCGGCGGTGCGACGATTCTGACGTTCAATAGAAGGGATTTCTCGCGCGGTGAGTTGCGGTTCCCGGATGTTGCCGTCCGAACGCCCGCCCGCTGGCTGAAAGAAATCTGAAGGAGAAGAAATGTCCACTCTCACGATCCGACTGCCTGACACCAAGCACGAGCGGCTGAAGGCGTTTGCCCGCCATCGTGGCGTGAGCGTCAACAAGCTGGTCGAGGAGCTGGCCACAGTAGCGCTGGCCCAGGCGGATGCCGAGAACCGCTACCTGCTGCGCAAGGTGCGAGGCAAGCCGGCTGTTGGATTGCAATTGCTCGACAAGCTTGATCGAAGGGCGAAGTAGCGTTGATGACGGTTGGCGCCGACCCGGTGTCGATGCTTTTGCGATCTATCGGCGGCGTATGCTGCCAAGCGTCACATTCCGACGGCCATGCTGACGGCAAATTCTCTGCGCCTTCGCAAGAATTCCAACGGTGACGGCGACTTGAGGGCCCCGAAGACAATTGAATGGGAGTGAGGGTTCGGCGCCCTTCATGGTGCGCTGACGCTCAGGGTATGACCGAGAGCCGTGCGGAAGCAGCGAACGTGATCGGGCGTCGCAGGCTCGGATCATTGGAGGTTTTCAGCCTGGGCCTCGGGGTCCAGAACATGGACCGCACCTATCAGACGACAGTCCCCTACCGGCCCGGGATG
The DNA here is from genome assembly GCA_964464105.1 of uncultured Planctomycetaceae bacterium. Taxonomy (GTDB): domain Bacteria; phylum Planctomycetota; class Phycisphaerae; order UBA1845; family UTPLA1; genus CAYXEY01. The sequence continues at coordinate 1,395 of CAYXEY010000871.1, read as the reverse complement.
ATCCACATCATCCGGACCTCCTTCGACCATGGCGTCACGTTCTTCGATACGGCTGAAGCGTACGGGCCCTTCGAGAATGAGCGGGTTCTCGGTGAAGCGATCGCGCCATTTCGGGACAAGGTCAGGATCACCTCCAAGTTCGGCTGGAACATCAACCCAGACACTGGTGAGCGCGGCCCCCGGGCTCAATAGCCGTCCCACACACGTCAAGCGTGCCGTCGAGGGGTCGCTCAAGCGCTTGCCCACCGACCGCATCGACCTGCTCTACCAACACCGCGTCGATCCCGCCGTGCCGATCGAGGATGTCGCCGGCGCAGTAAAGGACCTGATGGATCAGGGCAAGGTTCTGCATTGGGGACTCTGCGAACCGGGCCTGCAGACCGTCCGTCGCGCCCATGCCGTGTTGCCGCTGACTGCAATCCAGAACGAGTATTCAATGGCAACCCGCGATCCGGAAAGACAAGTGCTGCCGCTTTGCGAAGCGTTGGGGATCGGCTTCGTGCCCTGGTGGCCGCTGGACTGCCAATTGCTCACCGGCTGGATCGACTCGAACACGCGATTTGCGCCAGGCGACCTGCGCGGCGTCACACCGCGATTCTCGCCGGAGAACCTGCTTCACAACATGCAGTTGGTGGACCTGATCAAGATCTGGGCGATTCGCAAGCAGGCGGCTCCCGTGCAGATCGCCCTCGCGTGGCTGATGGCGCAGAAGCCCTGGATCGTGCCCATCCCGGGAACGACACAGATGTCGCACATGCTGGAGAACATCGGCGCAAGCGGGATCACTTTCCGCCACGACGAGCTTCGGGAACTGAATGCCGCCGTTGCTGGAATCACGATCCGGGGCGAACGGCTGCCACCTGCGGTACTCACGTTCAGCGGTGTCGAGGCGCCGCTACCAGAACAGCATGGTTCGCCTGCGAGCAAGTGAATGAATTTAGCCGCCATTTCCACATCGCTGTTCACGGCATTCGTCAACCGTCGCCGCAATGATCCATGACGCAGTCGGCGGTACTTTGGCCGAGCTCGAGCTGAAAACGCCGTATCCGGAAAAATACGACGCCATCGTGGCGCGGGTCGAAAGGGAGAATGAAGCGGGTTATCTGCCGCCCCTTGCGACACGCATCGCGAATATCCGGCAGTACGACACCGTGCTCGTCGGCTTCCCAACCTGGGGCATGCGCTTGCCGTCGCCGATGAAGAGTTTTCCGCGTGACCATGACTTGCGCGGCAAGACGGTGATCCCGTTCAACACCCATGCAGGCTATGGCGTGGGTAACGTCTTCCATGTTCGCGCGATTGAATCCCGGGTATCTGCACCGCCCTCCGGCAACACCACCCGCGTGGGAATGCCAGCGTGAATTCGAGGTATTTGGCGGGCTCGGGTTCCTGCGG
>CAYXEY010000870.1:0-2129 GCA_964464105.1 uncultured Planctomycetaceae bacterium | reverse complement strand
TGAGCCACGAAAGGCTGTGCGGCGTCGGCATGATGCGATGTAACTCAAATGGGTTCGTCTCGATTGTATTCACGCCCTCAATCGCCGTCACCGCGCTTCTCACACCGCGCTGCCGCAACGCCTCCACGACGGATTCAGAGAAGCAATGACTCAGTCCCTCGGGATAGGCATAATCTCTCACTTCAAGACCGTGCACCCGAAACGCTTCAATGCCTGCATCCAGTTCACTAGAAAGCTCCTGGTCATCAAGGAACGACAGGATGGAATGACGATGTCCATGTCCGCCGATGCTGAAGAGTGGGTCGCGCGAAAGCTCGCGGACCTGTTCCCAGCACATCTTCCGATCGAGCGGACCATCGCCCTGATCACAGAAATCGACGTTTGCCTGTTCGAAAATGCTCGCAATCAGGGCTTTAACATCGACCTTGCGATCGCTCTTGACTTTGGCGCGAATGACCTCCAGCGCGGCAATCTTTCCAGCTGTGGAAGCGATTCGAACCGGCGTCTTGAGCCACGGCAGTTTCAGGTCATCACGATTTGCATTCTCGATGGCATGTTCGATTCGATCGATCCACGACATGCGATTCCCTTCAACAAATGAAGTCGTCACATAAAAGGTCGCGGGGATTCCCAGTTGCCTGAGTATCGGCGCGGCGATGCTGTGATTGTTCTCGAATCCGTCGTCAAATGTAACTGCAAATGACCGGGCGGGTAGCGGCTCGCCCGAATCCCGACTGACCATGACCTGGTCCATGCTCATCGGCTTGCCGTGCTCAAGAAGCTTCTTGAGCATGGCGGCGAAGTGAACCTGCTCCAAATGCTTGCCGAGATAATTCCGCACCGGATGCGTCTGCTGTTCGATGACGCCGTGAAACAGCAGAATCGTCAGTCCGTCTTCCGACAGCGGCATCGATTCGTTCATGTCAGGTTCCTTGTATGGGCGGCGAATCGATCGACGCATATGGACTTTAGGACTGCCGGCATGTGTGAGTAATAGCGACCTGCTTCGGACTGCGGAGTCGCACGTAGCTCCCCCTTCTGGTCGAGCTTCTTAATCGCGTTCTGACAGAGTCGAACGCACGTCTCGGTGTTCGCACGCCGCAGTTCAGTCAACGGCATGCCCCGCTTAATTACTACCGGCACTTGGTCAACGATGTCTCCGCGATCCAATTCCGGAGTCACTTTATGCAAGGCCGTCACCAACTCCCTGAAATCGCGGTGATAAATGGCCCACAAGTGCGAATCCAGTCCCCGGTATCTCGATGGATTACCACCGTGCAGGTTCATCACATTGACGCCGCAGGCCGAAATTGTCTCATTATGAAGTCGTCCTGTGCCAAAAACGAACACCGCATCCGGCGATGTGTCTCTCAGCCTGCGAGTGACTTCGGCGCCATTGACCGACACCACGGGCCACGCCTCTGCAAATTCCCCCACTCCCGGTGACTGCCCGCCAAACCAGGCGGCACGCTCATGGCGGTCGCGGTCAATTTCGTATGGATGCGCGATATCAAACCGTGGAACTTGATGCTCGGTCTCTATCACCACCCAATCGATGCGCGCAAATTGACTAACTTCACGCACGAAGTATGCATGATGCGTCGTCTCAGTCGTGAGTATCACGATCCGCACTATTAGGAAGTGCCTCCAAACGACGCCAGGTCAATCAACTCGCCGGCGGCATAGTCTCGCGTTGTTCGCCGGCCCAGTATCCGATATTCCTCGCCCGGAGACAGTCCCGTGCCCGGGCGAATCCAGTCCAGATCCTTCATCTCGATCAACGAACCCGAGGGAATGCCACGACTCGCAACAATCGAACGCCGCAGGGACTGCTCGTTTACCTTCTCGCACGCCTGGGGCGTCTTGGCATGACAGCCAATGAGAGTCTCGGTCTCGCGAATGCGGCGACACATGTCCTTGAACTCGGACGGGCTGGCCGACAATTGATGATCGCGATAATCAGAGTAACTCTTGTCGAAGGTGAAATGCTTCTCAATGATCCGTGCGCCGACTGCGGCTGACACGACGGCCGCGTCAATGCCGAGACAATGATCTGAGTATCCGACAATTAAACCGAGTTCGTGTCGCAGATGGGCAATCGCGCCGAGATTGGCTTCCGTCGCCGGCAC
>CAYXEY010000869.1:432-2134 GCA_964464105.1 uncultured Planctomycetaceae bacterium | reverse complement strand
TGAGCGGTGAAGTGACCGAGTACCACGGGGTCAATTATCTGCTGCTGCAGAAGCTGCTGACGCGGCCGAATTTGGGCAATCTGAAATGAGACGGCGGTAGTCGTAGAGTGCGTCGGTCGCTCGGAAGCCATTCACGCGTTACGCAGCGCCTGGATGATCTGCAATTTAGAGGCGCGCCAAGCAGGGAAGATGGCCCCCAATGCGCCAACCGTGGCAACCATCGCCAGCCCAAGCACAGCGGTTAACGGCGTCATCTTTATTTCGAAGCCCATGGTGGTAAACGTGTTTGCTCCGAACATGTCTTTCGTGCCACCGGCGATAGCAAGGTAAATGGCGCAAGCCGCAAGCCCCAAGGCTCCCCCGATTAGGGCGATGAACACCGCTTCAATGACGAAGCTGGTCAGCACCTGGCCGCCTGAAAAGCCGATGGTGCGCAGCATGGCGATCTCGCGCGTGCGCCCGGCCACCGCGGCGAACATGGTGTTGGCGATGGCGAAGATGGCGGCGAGGCTCATGATGCCGACCAATCCACCGACGATATACATGTAGATTTTGATGTTGCCGGTCTGTGCCTCCCAGTAATCGGGTTCGGTGAAAGCAGTCATCTCGATGGCCGGTCCCGCAATGTCAGTGACCGCACGCTTCGAATCGCCGGCATCGCGCAAGCGAAGCGCGACCGACGAGTATGCGTTCCGCCGGTAGCTGCTCATCAATACAGTCTGCGGTCCCCATATTTCGCTTTCGATGGGCGCCCCGTTGGCAGAAAATATGCCGACAATTTTGAATGCGCGGTTGCCGCCGTAGCCGAGATTGAGAGTTGACCCGATCTCCAATCCGCCGAACTGCTTGGCGGCCTGCGCACCGATGATGGCCTCCATCTGACCTTGATCAAATCGCCGACCTTCGATGATTCGCACATTCTGATGTACCAGGAAGGCCGTGTCGGTTACGCCGCGCACCGCGACGTTGGCAAAGGTTGCACCGTTGTCGGCGCGGCGGGGGAGCGAAACCTGGACGACCATCTCGGGGCTCTTCAACGGCTCTCCGGCATTGTCGACGGCGAGGCCGGTGAGTTGGGCCAGCTTGTTGTAATCCTCGGGGTTGATCGCGCTGTTCGTCTCGGAAGTCGCCCCGAGTTTGAGGGCGATGATCTTGGCGCGGTCGTTCGCGAACGAGAGGGAGTTGTTCAAGGCCCAGGCGAATCCGACGAGCCATGAGAAGACCGCGACAACGATCGCAATAATGAGGCAGGTCAGCACCGTCGTCGTCTTGCGGACGAAGAGGTTTTTCCAGTTGTAGGTGAGCGGGAGGGCCATGAAATCACTTAACCATTATGCGATGCGCCGCAACGAATCGACGGTGCGAAGACGCATCGCTTGAAACGCGGGCCAGAATCCGGCCACGAGGCCGATCACGACGGCCATGACGAAAGACAGAATTGCGGCGCTCAACGACGGACGCAACGAGGTAATGGCCACGAATCCGGTGCGCTGCAACGGGAAAAGCATGAGCGCAAAATAGACCGGCACGATTCCCAGAACGGCCCCGACGGCCGCGAGCAGCACGCTCTCCGACAACACGATTGCGAATACCCGGCTGTGCGAAAAGCCCATCGCCTTGAACACGCCGAGTTCGCGGGTGCGCTCGCGAATGCTCATCATCATGGTATTTCCGGCCACCAATCCAATGATGACCAGCACGA
>CAYXEY010000869.1:0-422 GCA_964464105.1 uncultured Planctomycetaceae bacterium | reverse complement strand
CGCTTTGGTGAAGCCCGCGGCGAACGCGTTCTCATCCTCGCTCTTTGTCTCGTTCGGACTGTTGGCGAACTCGGAATCAATGGCGGACTGTATCGTTCTCAGGCCATCGGAGTCGCGGCACTTTATCCAAAAGATGTTGCAGCTGGCGCCCTCTTGACCGGCGGCAATGAGCGATTCATTCAAGTAATCGCGACGGAAGTAGAACGTCAGTGTGCGACCGGGGGTATCCACGATTTTGACGATGTGAAACTCAAGTTCCAGGTAGGGCGGGACGCTGCTTTTGAGCGTGACCCGTCCGCCCAGGCGAAACTCGGGATAGCGGTCCTGGTATTGCGTGATGACGGACCGTCCGACAACGGCAGCCTGGCGATCCTTGGTCCAGGCTTCGATGTCCGCGGGAGACATGTCGGCGTCGGGATAGA
>CAYXEY010000868.1:0-2140 GCA_964464105.1 uncultured Planctomycetaceae bacterium | reverse complement strand
ATGGGTCACATCACGAAAACTCCACACGCGGCCTGTGTTTTTCTTGTTGATGAATTGGGTGCGTGAATAGCGCTCGATGATGCGGCCATCGTCGGGTTCGAGCACGTCAAACGACTCGGCCGGAGACGATGTGTATATTTCCTCGATGCGGGCCCGAAATTGATCGGGTGCCTTGAAATGCTGGCTCATGAATTCCACCAGCTTGAAGGCGCCGCCGGTTTCCAGCGTGTCGCGAGGAATGCCCCACATCCGCGCAAAAATCTCGTTGAAGCTGGTCATTCGGCCTTCGACGTCAGTGGCAAGGATGCCCTCCGACGACGCGTCCAAAATGGCCCGCAACATGGCCCGGGATTCGTCGAGTTCGTGCAAAGTGCGCGCCAACACGGCGTCCGATTCGCTCGATTGAACCCGGCTCTTTCCCATTCCATCAGCCATTACGATTACCTGAGTTCCTTCGACGCCGATGCTGCCTCCGGCGCGTGTCCGGATCGCGTTGAATGCCGTGATGCGACAAATTGAGGTGACGTCGCAGAGTGGCACGAAGCCGCAGCCGCTCGTTGAGTTCGACTGCCCTTCGAGAATATAGTGCAATCTCGGGCAAGGTCGCCGTCGTTCGTCAGGCATTCTATCGACGGTCTGAGCGGGGTGGGGCGGGGCACTTCACGCGGTTTATCTGATCGTTATTCGGCTGTTAGGTCCTGGGGCTTGGGCTTGCTGCAGTTTGGGGCCGTTGGGCCAGGCGCTCGGTGAGCTGATTGATGCAAGGCAAGGAAGCTGCGCTGACATTCGAACTTTGAGCCAGACTGTCCAACCGGATGTTGAGCGTGGTTTTTTGTGGTGCGGAGCGACCTATGCCTTTGCCTCGAATGGTGTTACTGGCCCTGCTTGCAACGACTTTCTGCGCCAGATTGGTCCCGGGCGCACCACCCGAGGTGATCTGGCAGGTCGGCGGGCACAGCCGCGAGATCTACGACGTTTGTATTTCGCCCTCCGGTTACCTTGCCGCCTCGGCATCGGAAGACGGCACGCTCAAAGTCTGGAACACGGCCACCGGCCAGTTGGTCATGACCCAGACAGGGCCGACCGAGAATTTCGGCGATGCCTTCCCCATGTATGGCGCGACCTTTGCCCCGGATGGCCAAACGGTGTGGGCCGCGACGATCGGCGGGGCGATCGAGTGGCGCCTGTCGGATGGAGAAATTCACCAGTCGATCGTGGCCATGGAATCGGGTGGACAGGTCTTTTTCTCGCGCGACGGTCAATTGCTCGGCTTGGCCGGTTCGCCGGCAGGCGCGGAAGACGCGACATTTGTCTACCGGCGATCCGACGGTCAACTGCTTCGCATGCTGGAGCCAGCCGGTTCGGTGGCCGCCGTGTTCTCGGCCGACAGCAATTTTGTCATCGCCGGAACGAAGATGAACTTCTTTTCGCCTCCAGGGGTCATCCGCTATTACCGCATGAGCGATGGCGGCGTCGAGCGCACCATCAACGCCCATGCCGGTCCCATTCACTGGATTGCGCTATCGCCCGATGGAATGATCTTCGCGTCGTGCGGCAACGATGGCCTGGCGAAACTATGGAACGCTGCGGACGGGTCGCCGCGGCAGACGCTCACAGGGCACGCCGCAGGCGTGACGCGGGCGCTGTTCTCGCCGGATGGCGCGCGCCTGGCCACCGCAAGCTATGACGGAACCGTCAGAATCTGGGACGCAACCACCGGTGCGCCGATTGATGTGCTCACGCCGATGAACGGCACCGGCATTGGCTCAATGGCGTGGCTTCCGGACGGACAGTCTTTGATGGTCGCGGCTGGAGCGGCATTTGGTTCGCCCATTGCGAGGCTCCAGCAGATTTCGACGGTCGACGGGTCGATGATTCGACGATTCTCCCAGTTTGAAGGCACCTTTATGGACGCCGCGGTGTCGCGTGATGGTCAACGCATCGCGCATGCCGAGTATGGCTCGCAATATCGCATGTTTGATGCCGCATCCGGCGAGCTGCAATGGACCTGGTCCACCAGCTTTTCGGAGGATTGCCTCGCGTTCACAGCCGATGGAACCCAACTCGCGGTTGGCCGGCAGAATGGTTCAATCGTGTTTCTCGATGCCGCCAACGGCAACGTGATGATGCTGGTGGACGC
>CAYXEY010000867.1:1788-2152 GCA_964464105.1 uncultured Planctomycetaceae bacterium | reverse complement strand
CGAGCTCCTCACTGGAGGAATCAAGACCGAGATCCAAAAGGATCGTCAGACCAGAAACAACTGACTGGCGCGAAACGCGTACATCTTGTTGCCGGCGGCGGCCGCCGGCAGGTTTTTCTGCAACCCCGTTTGGAGAACAGTCATGTCGTTCGACACCAGCTCACAGACCATGGCCCTCGCTGAGATGTATGCGGCTGTCCGCCTCAGCTTCACGTGGTGGGGGACCAAGCGATCGCTCAGCGAATCGCAGACCGCCGAAGCGTCCGCTCAGTTCGGCGCCAAGAGCGAGTACGTCGCCGCGCAGAAGCGGCTGGTCAACACCAAGAATGAGCACTACCGCAAGGTGACCGGATGCCGCAGCGCG
>CAYXEY010000867.1:0-1778 GCA_964464105.1 uncultured Planctomycetaceae bacterium | reverse complement strand
ACTGGCACTCCCACACCCTGCCGTTCCCGGAACCGGGGATCCGCCTCATCAAGCGGACCGACATTCTGAAGTTCGACACCGAGATGGCTCGCCAGCAGTCGCTCCTGGGGGAAGCCGTCGAGGCCCTGAGCGTCGCGTATGACGATCTGGTTCTCGAGGCCCGCATCAGCCTGGGCAAGCTGTTCCGCGCATCGGACTATCCGTCCACGATCGCGGATCAGTTCTCCCTTAGCTGGGACTACATCGAAGTCCGTCCGCCGAACTACCTGAAGGATGCCTCGCCGGCGATCTACGAGGAAGCCGTGAAGCGGGTCGAGGCCCGGTTCAATCAGGCTGTCGAGATGGCCGAGCAGGCGTTCATCGACGAGTTCGGCACCATGGTTCACCGTTTGTCGGACCGCATGGCGCCGGGCGAAGACGGCAAGCAGAAGGTGTTCCGCGACAGCGTGGTCACCAATCTGGTCGAATTCTTCGGGCGCTTCCGGGAGATGAACGTCGGCAGCAGCGCGGCACTCGATGAGCTGGTCGCGCAGGCTGAGGGGCTGGTGAAGGGGATCAGTCCGGAATCACTGCGAACGAATCCGGAGCTCCGGGCTCAGATGAAGTCGCAGATGGACGACGTGTTCAAGAATCTGCAGTCCATGATGAGCGACCGGCCCCGCCGCAAGCTCCTCGAGGAGTAGAGCATTGGCATTCTTTCCCCTGGGGACAACCGCTCACGTCCTGCAGATCGATTTCACTACGTCGAGCGAGATGCGGCTGGTCGGTGAGGCCAGCCGCATCATCGATCTGCGAATGAAGATTGTGCTGCCGGAATCACGTGAGCTGTGCAACCGCGTAGCGCTGGCCGACATAGCTGAGTATGTCGATCAGTGCATCAAGCAGCGGCTTGCCGACGAGGGGCCTCAGCCTGAGACAACCCCATCCGGTCGGCCGCGACGGAGGCTGCTCGATGAATGATGAACTGAGCAAACTGTGGAAAGAGGTGCGGGAAGGATTGGCGAAGAATCTGGAAGCTCGCAAAGCCATGAGCGGCGCTGAAGTGGCGGCGGAGCTGAAAGCGATCTCCGAAGCGTCGGCAACCTGCATGTGCGCGCGGTGCCAGTCGCTGCGCGAGGTGAATGAGGCGCTCGACAACCCTGAGAAGTCTGCCGCCAGAGCAGCTTTGCCGTGGCGCTGGTGCACGATCGTGACCAAGCACGGTGGCAAGATCGTCGGCGCATGCTTCTCCGAGGGACGCGATTCGGATGAGGCGATCTACCGGGCGCTCTTCAGCCGGTACAGCCCAGGGGGAGACGAGTTTCACGTGTCGTGCCTCAAAGTCGGATTCGTCCCGTTTGGCAGATGGACGGGGCGCAACCTCACTCCCGAAGAGTGGGAGAAATTCAACACCATGCCAACAGAGCAGATCGGAGTGCAGCTCGATGAGTAGGGTGCTATCGATGTACACGGAGGGATCGGATATCCGTGTTGTCACCAATCATGGGATGGCCGAGTTTCCGATCGTCGCCGGGCGAGATCCGGAGATCGTGATGCGCATCATGCTGAGCGGCGTCCTTGCTGAATGCGACGCGTTTGATCTGACCATCGCGATTGAGCACGTGGTCAAGCGTTTCCTCACTCGGGTTCAGGAGGCCAACGGGGATGTGCCAACCGTCATCAGCGCCAACGATCACGACGCCGACTCTCTTATTCTGTGACGTCTGCGGCCAGGAGCGCGAGCCGCACCTGATCGGCCAGCGCACCTTCGACTGGTCGCAGCGATTCTGGGCGCCGCG
>CAYXEY010000866.1:0-2155 GCA_964464105.1 uncultured Planctomycetaceae bacterium | reverse complement strand
CGCTGCGCTTCAGCCTCGGCCGGTTCAATACAATAGAAGAAGTCGACTATGTCGCCGAGCGCGTGTGCGCCACGGTGGAGAAGCTCCGCGAGATGAGTCCGTTGTACGAAATGGCGCAAGAGGGCATCGACCTCAGCACCGTGCAGTGGGCGGCACACTAATTACCAAGGCAGGATTGCCAGGAGATATGTGACATGGCTTACAGCGAAAAAATCGTGGACCACTATGAAAACCCGCGAAACGTCGGGTCGTTCGATAAGAACGACGCCCTCGTAGGCACGGGCATCGTCGGCGCGCCGGAGTGTGGCGACGTGATGAAATTGCAGATCAAATGCAACGAGGCCGGCAAGATTGTCGATGCCAAGTTCAAGACCTTCGGCTGCGGCTCGGCCATTGCGTCGAGCAGCCTGGCCACCGAGTGGCTCAAGGGCCGCACGATCGATCAGGCCCTGGAGATCAAGAACACTGACATCGTGAAGGAGCTGTCGCTTCCTCCGGTGAAGATTCACTGCAGCGTGCTGGCCGAAGACGCCATCCGTGCCGCGGTCAGCGACTACAAGAAGAAGCAGGGCGTCGAGGAAGCCGCCACGGCGGGCGCTCACTAAGATTGGTATGTTTGGAAGCGGGGCGCTGCGGCGTCTCCTCAATGAACCACAAGGAGTAAGCAGACATGGTGACACTGACCGAACGAGCGGCCGGTGAAGTCAAGACGATCATCCAGCAGCAGAACCTGGATAACGACAAGACCTACCTGCGCCTGGGCGTCAAGGGCGGCGGTTGCAGCGGCTTTTCGTATACCCTCGATCTGACCGAGACGGTCGCCGAGAGCGACGAGCAGTGGGATATCCACGGCATCAAGGTCATCTGCGACGCCAAGAGCAACATTTATCTCGAGGGCGTGCAGCTCGACTTCAAGGATGAGATCATGGGCCGCGGGTTTGTGTTCAACAATCCCAACGCCACGCACACCTGCGGCTGCGGCAGCAGCTTCAGCGCGTAAGTGCAACGGCGTCTGATCGCGATGCGCGATCAATGAGTACACTTGTCGCCCGCGGAGCGGTCAATCCATGACGCCCGCGGGCGATGTCGTCTTGTGAGCGGTTGAATGGCCATGCCGGTGAAACAGGCGAGTGATGCGGCGCTGGTTGTAGATGCCTGCCCGATGTGCGCAACGCTTCGCAAAGGGCTGCTCCCCAGTACCGATTGGGCGGCATTGCTGAGTCATGTTGCCGCCGCGGACGCATTCGAACTGTTCGGAATTTCGCCTGCCTTCGCATTGGATGATCGCAGCCTTGCCGACACTTCGCGGGCGATTCATCGCAACATTCACCCCGATCGAATGCCGCGCGGCGATGAGGCCGCGCAAGAGTTTGCATTGCGTGCCTCGGCGATCGTCAACCAGGCCCTGGCGACGCTGAAGGATCCGCGTCTTCGGGCCGAGCATTTGCTTTTACGGGCGGGGGGCAAATCGGCGACTGAGGACAAGCAGGTGCCGCCGGGGCTGCTGCCTGAAATGATGATGATCCGCGAGGAACTGGAGGAAGCCCGGGCGGCCCATGACGCGGCGACGCTCGAGCGAATCAAGGCCGACGCCATTCGGCGGCGCGATGAGACCGAGGCGCAAATCGCCGGGCTGTGCGGGAGGCTCTTGAAGAGCAATGTTGATTTAGACGCCGTGCGCTCATCGTTACGCATGCAGTTGAATGCCATGAAATACCATGTAAATCTCGTAAGCGAACTCGAATCTCCGGCGGCAGTGCCATGAGCAACGGCGGCGACATCATCGTCGGCATCGACCTCGGCACGACCTTCAGTCTCGTGGCCTGCGCCGACGAAAAAGGTCCGCGCGTGCTGACCGACGAACAGGGCGAGGCTCGGTTGCCATCGGTGATCGGCTTCGACGGCACCGGCAGAGCGGCGATCGGCTGGGCGGCCCGGCGCCGCGCGGTCGAGGATCCCGCGCACACGGTCTATTCGATCAAGCGGCTGATCGGCCTGGGCATGAACGACCTCAAGGCGGAGCTGCCCTTTCTTTCGTATCACGTCGTGCCCGGCGAGCGCGACACGGTTCAGGTGGAAATCGACGGAAGTCTGATAAGCCCGCAGGAGATTTCGTCGCTCATACTTCGGGAGCTGAAGCGCCGCGCCGAAAAGC
>CAYXEY010000865.1:0-2160 GCA_964464105.1 uncultured Planctomycetaceae bacterium | reverse complement strand
AGAGCTTTCCTTATTTGGAGATCACGACGGGGGATGATTTTCCCGGTGTATTCGTGACCCGTACGCCGCGGATCAAGGGCAGCAAGCTCTATGGGCCGTTTACGTCAGCAGGGGGGCTGCGCGACGCGGTCAACGCGCTGCAGAAGGTGTTCAAGTTTCGCACCTGCGAGCTGGACATTCGCGAGGATGACGAGAAGCGGCGATTCTTCCGGCCGTGCCTGTTGCATTCGATCAATCAATGCACTGCCCCGTGCGCCGATCGCATCAGCGTCGAAGACTACAAGCGCGACGTCGATCGGCTGAAGCGATTTCTCGCGTCCAAGCGGAGCGTTGTCCTCCGCGAGATGGAGAAGGAGATGGCCACGGCGGCCGCCGCGCTTGATTTTGAAGAGGCTGCACGAGTCCGCGACCGCATCAAGGCGATTCAAAAGTTGGAGCTGTCGGGGGACGTCGATGAAGACGTGCAGCCCGAGGTGTTTTACGTCGATCCGCGAAAGGGCCTCGAGCGGCTGCAGAAGATCCTGGAATTGGAGCACACGCCGCGCATCATCGAAGGCATCGATATCGCCAACCTGCAGGGCAACGAGTCGGTCGGCTCACTGGTGTGCTTCATCGATGGCGTGTCATTCAAAAGCGGCTACAAACGCTTCCGCATCAAAACGGTTGAGGGGCAGGACGACTACGCGATGATCCGCGAGGTGGTGCAGCGGCGATACCGCCACGCGGCCGAGGGCGAGGAGCTGTACCCCGACGTGATTCTGATCGACGGCGGGCTCGGACAGCTTCACTCGGCGCTGGAGGCGGTGAAGGAATCATTCATCAAGCCGCCCATGGTGATCTCGCTTGCGAAGCGCGAGGAGGAGATTTACACGCAAGCGCGGCAGGGTGCGATGCGGCTTCCGAGGAATGACTCGGCGCTGCGCTTGTTGCAGTCGATTCGCGACGAGGCCCATCGATTCGCGCAGCACTATCACCATATTCTGCGGCGCAAGCGGCAATTCGATGAGGATGTCGCCGCAGGCCGTAAGCCGCCGACGCGGCGCCGTGCGGGTGCGAGCGTTTCAAAAAAGAAACGCGGCAGGAAGTCTGCCGCCGACGCCTCGTCGATTGTATCGCTTCCCGTGTTGCCATCCACGGATTCACCACCGGTCGCACCAAGTGCAATGGAATCCGAGCAAACCGCGATGTCGCACGAACCGCTTCACGATCAACTCGATGACGCCGCGACTATCGACGACGTGCAGGTTCACCCGCCGATTGATTGAGTCGTGAGAAAGCGCGGCGCAAAATGAAACCCACGCCGGAAAATGGCGTGGGCTTTATGGGAACAGAGTTTGACTGCAACTTCGAAACTGAAACCTCAAATCTCACATTTCAGCTTTTCGAAATCCACAGCACCAATCCACAATTAAGGAATCACGACTTCTTGAGATCCTCTTCCTTCACGGGGTACCCCTGCTCTTCAAGCTTTGGAGCATACTTGGCTACATTTTTTTGGAATTTTCCGACGCACATGCCGCAGCAGAAGTAGATCTTGCTGCCGTCTTTCAACGTGATCGATGAACTCGGGTCGATCTTCTCGTTGCCGACGGGGCAGGTCGTCTGGTAGGTGTAGCAGTCGGGGAGTTTCTTGGCGTACTTGTCCGGCTCCTTGGTGAATTTCGCAGAACAATCCTTGCAGCAGAAGCCGAGCTTTTCGCCCTTGTAATCCGCGGTGACGTCCTTGGCCGGCGGCGCGTCACAGGCAGCACAGACGACCTGCACTTTGGGCATCCGGCCGATGACTTTTTGCTGCACCTTCACGGACGAGGCAAATCGGGCCGCTCGCTGCTTATATTTGTCGATGCAACCATTGCAGCAGAAATAGACCCGACCCGCGTCCGTATCGATGTGCACCCGGAAGTTGATCTCCTTGTCCGACACGGGGCATTCGGGGAAGTAGGGCTTCTTCGCATCGTCGGCCTTGGGCTTGTCGTCTGCTACGGTGAGCGAAAGTCCATAGCCCAGAGCCAGGGCCGCGACCACGAGACTGATTGCGAGGTTCTTGCGCATGGGATTCTCCAGTTGGGGGCGCGCTGGGCTGAAATTGAGATCGGTTGACTCGCCGACGCCGTTCGCGCCGATTGATCGGGTGGTTTTGTACCAATTTAATGCCATTTC
>CAYXEY010000864.1:0-2170 GCA_964464105.1 uncultured Planctomycetaceae bacterium | reverse complement strand
CAACCTCGAATCGCGCGTCCGAGGCGCCACAGAGTGGACCGGGACGTCCACGCAAATCTGGGAGTGGGCGCTAGCCACCCCAAAGAAGTCATCATCCGGTACCCCTGGCTTCCTTGGGTTTGCAAAGCGCCGTTGGTTTCCATTAGTAAGCGGCTCCGCGGCTGCATGTCTTGCCATCGCACTCCTAACTTCATCGCAGTTTCATTCGGCCAGAAGGTCAACAGTCAACTCGCTCCGAGGAATCGGACAAGCTGCATACATTCATGGGTCCGATGGTCTAACATCACCGCCCGAAGCACCGAAGGTGGGCCAGACCATTTTGCGAGTCAGTCCAAAGCTCCAAGCGGCGACGCCATCGGCCTATCCTAATTTCGAAACATACAAGTCTTCCGGGGAGCTTTGGCTCTACAGCGACACACTAAGATCCGCCGACCTCGACACGCCGAGAAATTCAGCCCAAGGCGGTAGTGCAACATTCTCCGCCCCTTCTCGCCACGTCATCCACAAAGCCACCATCGAACTCACCACCCCCGACGTCCGCGCCGCCTTTCTCAAGGCCGGGCTCATCCTCAACGAAGCCCTCGGTGAACACGTGCAGGACTCCTCGCTCACCGGCACCGGCAACGATGCGACCGGCGCGCTCACGCTTCGTGTCGTCGCCTCGCGACTCTCCGACGTGTGCAATGCACTCCGCGATCTCGGCGTCGTCGTCTCCGAACGCCGCGAGGGCCAGGACGTGACCGGACAGGTTGTCGATCTCGACGCCCGTCTCAAAAATGAGCGCCGCGTCGAGCAGGAGCTGCTCGCCCTCTTCGACCAGCGCAAGGACGCCCCACTCAAAGACGTGCTTGACCTGCGCCAAAAGCTCTCCGAAGTCCGCTTCAGCATTGAGCAAATGGTCGCCCAGCGCGAGCACCTCGGTCGCCTCGTCTCACTCGCCACCGTACTGGTCATCATCCGCACCGGCGAAAAGCCGGCCGAGGAGCCCAAGGACGACGGACTGTGGCACTATTTCGGTGTGTCCATTAAACACGCCTGGCGCGCCGGCCTCCGCGGGCTCGCCGACACCGTTGCGGCACTGGTCGGCATCTTCGTTGGTGGCCTGATCTGGTGGATTTTGCTGATTGTCGCGTTGCTGATCTTGCGACGGTACGTGCGCGGCCGCAAGGCGTAATGCGCGTTGATACTCCTTCACCCCCTGAGAGCCCGAAATTGTGGAACCGGCCAATGGCCGGTTCGTACAGGCCATTGGCCAGTACCACACACGAAATCGCTATCATGGCGCAATGCACCGCCTGCGCATCCGCCTTCCCCGCCTGCCCAAACCCGCCGCGCGCTGGGCCCGCCTCTTTCCGCTCGGGGCGCTCGCCGGCATCTTCGGCGGACTTGCCGCGGCGGGCATCGAATGGGGCCTGCATCATGGCACATATCTGCTCGTCGGACGCCTCACCCACCTGGGCAGCGCCGATGCGCTGCGATTTCATTGGGGCGTGCTCCTGCTCCCCGCCCTCGGCGGCCTGATCAGCGGGCTACTTGTCTATTTTCTATCCCCCACCGCTGCCGGACACGGCACCACCACGCTCACTTGGGCCTTCCATCACAACCTCGGCCAGTTGCCCCTCCGCGGTCCGTTGGTCAAATCGATTGCCAACATCGCCGTGCTCGCCTGCGGTGGATCGACCGGCCCCGAAGGCCCCACCGCCGGACTCGGCGCTGCAATCGGATCAACCCTGGGTGGCTTTTTTCGACTTTCGCCACGCGATGTCCGCGTGCTGCTGGTCGCTGGGTGCGGCGCCGGCGTGGGCGCGATTTTCCATTGTCCTCTGGGCGGAGCATTGTTCGCGGCCGGCGTTTTATACAAAGAGCCGGAATTCGAGTCCGACGCGATCGTGCCGGCATTTGTTGCCAGCGTGATGGGCTATTCGACCTACATGGCCATCTGGGGCTACAGCAATCCGCTCCTCATCGGAGCCGATCGCCTTCGCTTCGATTCCCCCATCGACTTGTTGCCGTACGCCTTGCTCGGCCCCCTTTGTGCGGGCCTGAGCATTCTTCTTTATTTTTGTCTGCATATCGTCGAACACAGGATCACGCCGCGCGTTCGCCTGCCCCGCTGGATGATCCCCGCCCTGGGCGGACTGGCCACCGGAGCACTGGCCTGCCTGCTTCC
>CAYXEY010000863.1:0-2179 GCA_964464105.1 uncultured Planctomycetaceae bacterium | reverse complement strand
GGCCGCCCTCTCGGGCGGCCGCTTCCTTTTTGGCAAAGTGCAGCAAAGAAAAACGGCGACCGCCCCCCAAGGCTCGGTCGCCGTTCGCAAGTCTTGATTTGCATCGCCGCGATTGCCGCAGGCGATTTTCTTCGTTCCCCTCGCCGCATTTTTCGGCAAAAATTCAGCGGGAGTTGCTTTACGAATTCAGGAATCCACAATTCCCCGCCAACTGGCCAAAGCCCCGCAAAATCGCTATTCTTCACGGTCGCATAACCAGAAAACCTGTCATACGCCCGAAGTGAAACAACCGGTCGTGAAAGGACACACCCATGGCAACAAAGAAAGAACTGCTCAGCACGCCCATTCAGCACATTGACATCACGCGAATCGATTACGCCAGGCAGATCGACGCCATGGGCCACATGGCCTACACCAGCCGTGACCTTTACCGGGCTGCGCAGATTTACGATCAGATGCTTTCGGACCCGGATTGCGGCATCATCCTATGCATGGCCGGCTCGCTGGTCTCAGCAGGCTTAAAAAAGGTGTTTGCCGACATGGTCCGAAATCGCATGGTCGACGCCATCGTCAGCACCGGCGCGAATATGATCGACCAGGACTTCTTCGAGGGCCTGGGCTTCCACCACTACATCGCTCCCGAGCGCTATAAGGCGGGCATGGATGACGACACCCTGCGCGAGCTGCACATCGATCGCATTTATGACACCTTCATCGATGAAGACGAGCTGCGCATCTGCGACGACGTGACCAAGCAGATCTTCGACGGCCTCAAGCCGAGAGCCTACTCATCACGCGAGTTCTTCCGCGAGTTCGGCCGCCACCTGGACAAGCACGGCAAGAACCGCGATTCCATCCTGCTGGCCGCCTACGAGGCCGACGTGCCGGTCTTCGCCCCGGCGTTTTCGGACTGTTCGGCGGGCTTCGGACTGGTGGCCCACATCGCCGGCAAAAACGGCGCGAACCACGTCATCTGGGACGGCGGCAAGGATTTCTACGAACTGACGCAATTGAAGATTCAATCGCCCCGCACCGGCATTTTCATGGTCGGCGGCGGCGTGCCCAAGAACTTCACCCAGGACATCGTGGTCGCAGCCGAGATCCTCGGCCAGGAAGTCGAGATGCACCGCTATGCGATTCAAGTGACCGTGGCGGACGTCCGCGACGGCGCGCTTTCCAGCAGCACCTTGAAGGAGGCGTCGAGCTGGGGCAAAGTGGACACGGCTTTTGAGCAAATGGTCTTCAGCGAAGCGACCCTCGCGGTTCCCGCCATTGTCAGCTATGGCTACCACAAGGGCGCGTGGAAGAAGCGCGAGGCCCGCCGTTGGAACAAGTTCTTCGAGAAAAGCCCGCAGCCGGTGGCGTGACGGCACCGCGAGATCGGGGCCGTCCGCGCGTTTCGATTGAAGAATGTAGAATGCGGATTGTAGAAATGTGATGTCCGGCGGCATGACGCCGGTTGCCTGCGGAATTTCCCTTGCCGAATACGACTCCATCCACCGTTTCATCGCTCAAACTTCCCGCCGATGAATCGCCCAAGCGCTACATGGTGACCGGCGGGGCTGGCTTCCTGGGCATCAACCTGGTTCGCCACCTCCTCGCCCGCGGGCACAGCATCACCTCGCTCGATCTCGCGCCCTTCGATTACGAGGATTGCCGCGGGCGCATTCGCGAAGTTCGCGGCGACATTCGCGATCCGAAGGCGGTGGCCGACGCCGCGAAGGATGCCCAGATCGTCGTTCATTGTGCCGCGGCCCTGCCGCTCTATTCGCCCGAGGACATCCGCACGACCGATCTCGACGGCACGCGCAACGTGTTGCAGGCGGCACACGACGCCGGATGCGAGCGGGCCATTCACGTGTCATCGACGGCCGTCTATGGCATCCCCGATCATCATCCCCTGGTGGAAAACGACCGGCTGCATGGCGTCGGGCCTTATGGTCAGGCCAAGGTCGACGCTGAGGCGGTCTGCGAGGAATTTCGCCGCAAGTACGGCATGTGCATTCCCATCATTCGGCCGAAGAGTTTTGTCGGCCCGGAGCGGCTCGGCGTATTCGCTCTGTTCTACGACTGGGCCCGCGACGGTCGCGGCTTCCCGATGATCGGCTCGGGACGCAACCGCTATCAGTTGCTCGACGTCGATGATCTCTGCGACGCAATCTACCTCTGCGCGACGCTC
>CAYXEY010000862.1:0-2180 GCA_964464105.1 uncultured Planctomycetaceae bacterium | reverse complement strand
CATGACCAGCTTTCCGTTGTTGTTCAGTCGCAGCTACGGAATCAACAGCGAGACATATGGCTGGATCATCTCCGTCAACGGTTTCCTGATCGCCATGTTTCAACTGCCGGTCACCGCCGCCATACAGCGGAGGAATCGCGGAAACGTCATGATCCTGGGTTCGCTGGCCCTGGCCTGCGGATTCGGAGCCACGGAGCTGGCGTCGACGCCTGTCGGACTCGCCGTCACCGTGGCCATCTGGACGATCGGCGAAATGCTCATGGCCCCGATCAACGGTCCCGTCGTGACCGACCTCGCCGGACCGGACATGCGGGCGCGCTACTTCGGCGTGTTCGGCATGAGCTTTTCAAGCGCACTTACATTGAGCACGCCGCTGGGCGGGTGGGTGCTGCAGCGCTTCGGCGGCGTGGTGCTGACGCGCGGATGCTTCGTCGTGGCGTTGATCGCGGTTGGAATACTCGCGTCGCTTCACCGGCACATTCAGCCCCGCACAGCGAATGAAATGGTTGCAAATAGGTTGTGAGGCTGATGATTGGTTCCCTCTCCCTTGAGGGAGAGGGTTAGGGTGAGGGTGCGGCATGCGAGAGAATTAAGTCCTCGCCGAGACCTCACCGGCCTGGGGACACGCCGGCTCTGTTCGAATTGCGCCAAACGAGCGCATCTACCGAATGCAATCCACGGTCCAATCAACCATCGTATGCTGACGGTTGAATTTCAGTCGAATGTCGTCATAGGCTTCGTAGGACTTACCCACCGAGACGATGTAGCCCACGCCGCCGCTGGTGGAGCCGTGTGAAATGCGCCAGCAGTACATTTCGCCGTCCTTGACGTCGATGCGCTGGTGGGGCGTACCCCAACGCTTGACATAGGTCTCAACCGTCTCGTGACCCACCTCGGGCCGAAGCTGCTCGGCGTACTGCTTCCAGGCGCTCTTATCGGGCTTGGGGGCACAGCCGGTTGCGTTCATTATGCATCCGGCAAAAAGCATGGTCATGAATGACTTGATCGCGCCGCGTCGGCTCATGTTGGGTCCTCGCATCTCTTAAGCAAGGACACCCCGGCACGACTCGGGTTAGCGACTATTGGACCGTGGCCGCAGCCGACACCGAGGATTGCTTATCGCTCGGCTCGGCGGGCACTTCCTCGGGCATGGTTTTGAGCCAGCTTCGAACGGCCTCGTAGGGGGCGGCATCTGCCGCGGAGAACCCCTTGACCTCCAGCTGTTCGCAGACGGCCTTGTCGTCCTTGGCCTTGGTGGTCAGGAAATCGACCAGCTTGGCGGTGATCGCGGGGTCAGCCTTGGGGCCGGCCACAAAGCACCATTCAGGAATTTCCTCGGTCTCGCCAATCTTGGTGAGCAGGTCCTGCGACGGGCCGACGATGAAGTTGCCACCGCTGGCCGGCAGCTTGGCAAATACGACTTCGTCCACCACGCCGACGTTCACGGTCGCATCAAACGACACGGTCTTGTGCGCGTCGTTGCCCATGTACAAGCGGCCCAATATGCCGAAGGGCGGCGGGAAGAGATCGAACAAAATGTCCTTGGGAGGACAGCCGCCCTTGTCCAGCGCCCGCTTGGCGGCTTTGTCGGTGAGCACGTCGCCGAAGGTGCCGAAGGCGAAGCGCTTGTTCTTCACATCGGGAATGCCCTGGATGCGCGCGTCGGATTTCTTGGCGACGATGAGGGCCTTCCGCGTGGTCTTGCCGAGCGGATTGACGGCCGCAGCCAGCACCTTGATGTTCGACGTATTGTCGAGGTCGGCGTATTCCTTGCACGTCAGCATCGCATATTGAAGGTTGCCGAGATCAAGCTGCTGTCCGAGGGCCTTGCCGCTGGGCTGGGCGTTGAACTGCACCTGGGCATTAAGAGCTGACTCCAGCCGCGGATGCAACGCGCGATATTCGGCTGGCATGCCAAATATGCCCGCCTTGGTCGAGCCGATCTGCACGAACGAACCTGGCTTGCTTGCGTTATTGCAACCGGTCAACATTCCACCGAGAAAAAGCAAAGCGATCGTGATCCGCGTATTGGACATGGCGTTTCTCCGGGGCAATTCGCGTCCAAACAGGGACGCGGGTTCCAGCGGGCCAACAGTATACCCATTCATCGGCGGGCTGTGCGACCGGGCGAAAGCGGCCGGCACTCGCAGAAATTGCCTCCGCGCAAGACACGCGAAAGG
>CAYXEY010000861.1:0-2183 GCA_964464105.1 uncultured Planctomycetaceae bacterium | reverse complement strand
CGCTCGGCCATGTGCGTACCGATGGCCTATCACGACAGCGTGCGCGGAGTGATTTACGGTGACCGGGTCACCTCAGCCGGCGGTTACACGCGCGAGGACATCGACTTTTTCGCCGCGCTGGGCCGTATGGGAGCGATGGGCCTGGCGAATTGCCAACTGCTGGATGAAATGCGCCAGCGACAGCAGGTCGAGATTCAGCTCAATCTCGCGCGGCAGATTCAGAACGCCCTCTTTCCTGCAGAGCCGTTACGCGCGTCCGGCATTTCGATCGACGCGGTCAACGATCCCGGTCAGAAGATCAGCGGCGACTACTACGACTACTTCGTGCGTCCCGACGGGCAGATCGTGGTGCTCGTGGCCGACGTGTCGGGCAAGGGAGTTCCCGCATCACTTCTTACCGCGAACCTGCAGGCCGCGGTGCAGCTGACCCTAGCGCAGAATGTCGGGCTGGTCGAATCGGTGCGGGACATCAATCGCCTCATTTGTCGAAATGTCTCCGAGGGCCGGTTCATTACTGCGATCGTCGGACTGCTCAATCCGGCAAAGCGGCAATACACCTGCATCACCGCTGGCCATCCGGCGCCGTACCTGATCGAGGGCGACAGCGTGAAGCAGGTGAAGACCGCCCCCGCGCTTCCGTTCGGACTCGAGCCGGATTACGACTACCAGCCGCAGGTCATCGAACTGAGCGGCAAGCCATCGATGCTGGTGATGTTCTCTGACGGCATTCCCGATGCCGAGAATGACGCCTATCAACCATACGGGCTGGAACGGCTGGTCGATGTACTGGCGAGCTCGACTGAGAAAACGACCGCCGAAGTTGTCGGACGCATTCGCACGTCCATCAGGCAGTTCACCCGCAACCATCCGCAGACGGATGACATCACCATTCTGGCAATGCAGTTGGAGTGAAGCGTCGAGCCTGAAGTTCTTTTGATCAGAGCGTATCCTCACGCCGGCGTGCGCGGAAAGGCCCGCGAGAACGTCGAAATTCACCGCGTGCAGACCGGACTGAGGAAAGCCCGGTCATCTGATCGGCAAACTCGACGCCCAAACAGTTCCCGTTTACTGCGTCAACCGATTCACAAACGCAGCGAGATCGCCGATGTCGTTCAACCCATCGGCATTGAAATCCGCCGCCGGATTGAAGACCACGCTCACGCCGGTCGCCAGATTGACGAACGTCGTGATATCGCGCCCGTTGACCGCGTTGTCGTTGTTCAGATCGCCCAGCCCGGCGAAGAACGGCGTCACGGCATTGATGCCGACATAATGGGCCTGCGTCGGGTTGCCGAATGCGCCGAGGGCGACGACGTCGATGCGATGATTGCCGGTCACCACGCCCGAAAAACTGCGGCTGTAGTCATTTCCGTTCTTCGCGGCGAGGCCCTGTCCGGCCTGGGCCAGCGCCACCAGATCGGTGCTGACGTGGCGATCAAAGAAGATGTGCACCGAGCCGATGTCGGGATTGGTGCAATTCACCGTCGCCGTGAAGGAACTTGAGGTGATGTCGGCGTTGCCGGTCTGTGTGGGCGTAACCAGGCTGAGCGCCGTCGTGCCGCGATCGATGAAGATCACCTTGCGGAACTCGCGGAAGAGCGGATCGCCGCTGGTGCGGTGGCGATAGGCCCACACGGTGATGTAGTGATACCCGTCGGCCAATTGGGTCGCGTCGATGGTCTGGCGATAGACGCCGTTGACCGGCACGCCACCGGTGTAGCCAGGGCTGTTCTGGGTGAGGAAGTTCTCGAAGCCGGCATCGAATGTGTTGCTCGGATAATCGATGGCCGCATTCCCGTTGTAATCGAAATAGCCCGAATCAATGCGGAAGACCGCCTTGTCATCGACGTTGTTATCCAGTGGATCGGCCGGCGTGGTATCGAGCCGAATCTCAAATGTGTCGGCGTTGATCACCTCGATCGGCGTCAAACGTCGCAAATGGGCGGGCACGGAGGGCGGATCGGGTGGCGCGGTGAATGAGACATTGCTCACGGTAAGCGTGCCATTAGGAACCGCGGGGCCGTAAATCACGTAGCCGAGGCCGTGCACCACGTTGTTGGTCTTGTTGCCGGGAATCTTCAAATACAAACTGGTCGGATTCGCGGCATCGGCCAGCCGACCATCGGCGCCGACCACCAGGGTCTGGGGCACGAGGTTATTCGGATCGACCGCCGGGTTGGACG
>CAYXEY010000860.1:1977-2186 GCA_964464105.1 uncultured Planctomycetaceae bacterium | reverse complement strand
ATTAACGCGCTGTTGGAGGCCGGCGCAGACGTGAACGCGACAACCGACCGGGGCTACTCGGTGTTCATGTCAGCGGTCGGTTCCATTGAACGCCATCCACAGGTCATACGCCGGTTGGTTGAGTCCGGCGCCGATCCGCACGCGGTCAGTGAACTCGGATACAACGCCTTTCATGCCGCCATCGACGTGAACGGCGAGGCCAATGCCGA
>CAYXEY010000860.1:0-1967 GCA_964464105.1 uncultured Planctomycetaceae bacterium | reverse complement strand
GCGCGATACGCTGGGATACCTCAAGAAACTCAACGTTGACATTGAACACCGAAATAATCGGGGTCTCACACCTTTAGGTCGAGCCGTCGAAGAGGGAACCGGAATTGAAGTACGCGTGCTCTGCGAGCTGGGCGCAAATGTAAACGGTGTTTGCCCGATGCACACATGTGGAAGTCGAGGGTGCGATCGGATTGAGCGTCCGCTTCTGTTTCACGCGGTTGACGGCATCGGCGTCCACAAGGACATCAAAACTGATGCCCTCCTTGAAGCGGGGGCCGACCCTCTGTCGAAAGACGCGGAGGGATATTCAGCGCTCCATCGCGCGGTTGCGAGACTCTGCGCGGGGGCCAATGACTATGAGCGTTGTTTCACGTCGTTCTTCATGCAACTCAAAGAACTAGACTTGGAAAAATTGTCTGAGATTCCAACTCGAGATGGGTTCATCGGTACGGTTTCGGCTCAGGTGCGGGGATTCGTCGAGGGCTTCGCAGAGTCAATTCCCATTTCAGAATCATCGGAGTTTGCCGGGCAGTGGCGAATCGAGAACCTGAATTGCATTGTGTCACTGGCGGCTTATGAGACATGGGCACGCCGCGCTCGTAGCTAACGCCACGAAGGATGGGCTCTGCCCTGGGTGTCACCTAAAACCGCTATTGACGCCATCCCCCCGTTTGCATTCAAATCACGCACCTGTAACGACTTCGCATCGCCGGTCGGACGGCTGTCCTGCCGGGGTCGGCCGCTGTTTGCTCACGGCTTGAAACTGCCGCAGGGGCGTGTATAACGGCGGAAGATTGTGAAGGATTGAACGAAGTCGACCGGGCGGATTTGCACAGCACCTTCGGAGCGTGGGATTTGGCGACCATTTCGCTGCCTTGGATTGAGGCCGAGCCGGGTTCCCGGGCCGGTCAGCGCCGCAAGGCGATCGCGCTTCTGTTGACCATTGCCGCGATCTGCTTTGTGATCGCCGGTGCGTGCTACACCCTTCTTGAGATCGGGTCTGCTGAGAGAATTCAGGACTGGAAGGTGCTGGTCGCCTTCCTTGGCGTGCTCGGACCGGCTGCGACCGGAGCAGTGCTTCTGCTCGGGGCGTTCGCCATCGTGGCATACAAGCAGATCGGCGAGTTCCTGCTGTGGGGATTCAACGCGCTGGCCATTTTCGTCGGCGGCATTGTCGGCATCTGCATCATCGTCTGGCTGCATGCGATCCTGTTTCGATACGTATCGAAGCTGGAGTCCGATCCCGCGATCAACGGGGCCACGCAGGTGGTCAATCTGGGCATCGGGTACTCAGCCCCTTTGACGGCCCATGAAATCTACAGAGGTATTCAAAAACACACGAATGGTCAGCTCAACTTGCCGCTGGCCGCATACGCGCTCTGGCCGCTGCAAATTCCGCTGGTGCGCGACTTGCTCGCCCTCGGCGGCGTGATTGGGTTCATCAGCGTTATCCCGCTCTTCGGCATCTGGTGGGAGCGCAAGGTGGCGGGGCGCATTCAATCGCGGCTGGGACCGATGCGCGTGGGCGGATGGCATGGCTGGGCGCAGTCCATCGCCGACGGCATCAAGCTGATTTTCAAAGAAGACCTCATCCCGGCGGAGGGCGACACGATTCTGTTCCGCCTCGCGCCGTATCTGGCGTTCGTGCCGGCGGTGTGCGCGTTCATTGCGCTGCCCTTTGCGGGGGCCTATGTCTTCCGCGAGCTGGACGTCGCGCTCATCTTTATTCTTGCCATGCTGGGCATCGAAGTGATCGGCGTCATCCTCGCCGGTTGGGCCAGCAACAACAAATGGTCGGTCTATGGCGCGATGCGCGAGGCCTGCCAGATGGTCTCTTACGAAATCCCCATGGGCATGGCCCTGTTGATTCCGGTCATGGTGGCCGGCTCGTTGAACCTCTCGCACATCGTAGATGGCTACACCAATCCCGATGGCAGCGTGGGCTTCGAGGGTCAGGCCGGCGGCTT
>CAYXEY010000859.1:0-2195 GCA_964464105.1 uncultured Planctomycetaceae bacterium | reverse complement strand
AGGCAGGTATGAGGACGCCGCCCGGCAGTTCGCCGCGGCGCTGGAGTTGAATGACCGGCTGCTGGGGGCTTATGTCGGACTCGGCGTGGCCCAGCATGCGATCGGACGGAGCGATGAGGCCCTGGAGTCATTCGATCAGGCCCGCAACATCGAGCCGAACAGCACGCTGCTCTTCTCCGAAGTGGCCCGCATGCAGTTGAAGGCGGCCGCGGCGAAAGAGTCGGAGAATGCGCTGCAGTCGATCGTCGATGAGGTCGATCCGGTGCGCTCGCGCGCGACCAACGGCGACATGGATCTGATCTCGCAGCAAATCGAGCGGCATCGCCAGGCCGCGGCCCAGCGGCCCAATCATGCCGATGTGCACTATCGACTGGGCTTGCTGCTGCGCAATCGCGGACAGGTGGAGGAGTCGATCGCCTGCTATCGCAAGGCGGTGGAGATCAACCCGGCGTACATGAAGGCCATGGTCAAGCTGGGCCTGGCCCTGCGCGAGATCAATCAGGATAAGGAGGCCATCGAGGTCTTCACCAAGGCAACGCAGATTCACCCCGAGTATGTCGATCTGCACTACCAGCTGGGCCTGCTTTTCGTGCAGCGGCATCAGTTCGAGCTGGCGGTGGAGCGGTTCAGCGCCGCGGCGACGGGAAACCCGTCAAACGTCGATTTTCAAGCCAACCTGGCGCTGGCGTTGCAGAATCTCGGGCTGGTCGATCGGGCCCAGGCGACGTGGCAGATCGTGAACGACCTCGCGCCGGTCGGGTCGGAGCAATCCAAGCAGGCGAAGGCGGCGCTAGCGAAGAAGTAAGTCCGAGCCTCAAGTCTCGAAACAGAGCGTCACGCACCCATCGGCATTGGCCTCACCTGTGCGGGCCACCAGGGTGACATAATTCTCGCGAATCTGGATGGCCTTTTCGAGTTGCAAATGCTCGATCACGCGATTGATTGACGTATCGTCCGGCCCTTCGACTTCTACAAACTCACCGAGCTGCGGCAGCTCATCGAGTTCGACCAGGCATCCACCCAGCCGCCAGGTCTCGCGGAGTTTTTCAAATGATACATGCACCTTGTAGCCCAGGGCGACGAGCAGTTTCTCCATCGCCTCCGAATCGGCGACAGCCGTCTCTATTTCCTCGCGCAGCTTGAACGCGCCTTTCTGCACCGGCCCCTTGTAGGTCACGCTGCTGCCCGGCCCGTCGCCGTCCAGCAGCGTCACCTGCCGGACGCGCAGGCCGCAACCAGCGGCGCGGAGCGAGCCATCGGCCCGATCGAACAGCCGGTTGAACTCGCGCACCCGTCCGACGCGCGTCGCGCCCGCGGCGCGCAACGCGTCGCGCACCGGCTCATGCGAATCCACCGCGAGTTTGCATTCAAGTTCCATGCGATCGGTCCTGGCGTAGAGCGTGACCTTATCCGGTCAACGCATCCATCGGCAAGGGCGGCGGCGTGGCAGTGCAGAGGGCCGCGCGGACGAGGGCAATGGTGAACTCCAGCGGCTCCGGTGTGTTGTCACGGCGAAAGAGCAGGAATTGTGACCGTTTCGCCGAGTGGTCGAGATCGTCGCCCGGCGGGGCCATCAGGATCATCTCCTTTCGCGAAGTCAGGTCGATCCGAATGTGGGCACCGCGAAGGTCGAATTGTGCCACCTGCATGGGTCTGATCGATCGCAGCCACGGATACACGAAGAAATCGACGCGGCCCGGGACGAAGCGGTAGTACTTGTGCGGACAGGGGATGCCGCGCAGCATGAAATAGGCGACAACGATCAACAGAGCGCCGACCCACCAGTGGCGCTGGAAGCCATTACGAAACAGAATGAAACTGGCAAGGCCCGTGACCGCCATTGCGGAGAACAACCTATTTTGCAGAGACATGCCCAGCATCGAATGCGTCTCCTGGAAGACGATTGGCTCGAACATCTCGTCGCGCAGTTCTGTAAATCGAAGCAGCTCGCTTGGCCGGCCCCGGATTTCGATCTTTGCATCGGCCAGGGGCGACTGCGCCGCGGACAACTCGCGCATCAATCGCTTTTCGCGCCGCTGCCCGCCGAACTTCCACCAGCCGAGTACTATGAGTGGGCCAAACAGCACCAGCCAGATATGCGAACTGGTAAACAGCGATCCCCAGAAAGAGGGCTTGTTGTTCCAATACCAGAATCGAATCAACACTGGGGTCATGAACGCGAAGACGATCGAGGC
>CAYXEY010000858.1:0-2199 GCA_964464105.1 uncultured Planctomycetaceae bacterium | reverse complement strand
AAGGAAGCTCAGCAATGAAGACCATCGTCATCGGCGTGATGCCCCAGGAGCAAATCCGGGCAAGGGTGATTGCCATCGCCAAAGGCCAGTACAAGCCCAAGCCGGGCGAGCCCAAGATCTGGTTCACCTCGATGAAGTCAGTGGCCGAAGTGCTGAGCGATCAGAACCGCGCGCTGCTCAAGGTGATCCGCGAGAGCAACCCCGATTCCATCGCGGTGCTGGCCAAGGCCACGGGTCGGCAACCGGGCAATCTGTCGCGCACCTTGAAGACGATGTCGCGCTACGGGCTGGTGGATCTGAAACGCGAGAAGACCCATATCCGGCCGGTCGTCAAGGCGACCGAGTTTCGGATCCTGGCGGCCGCTTGAGACAGGGTGCTCGCCTGTTCCGCAGAAGAGTCAATGCTGTGCATTGGGGCAGAGCGGCCGCGTGCCGTTCTTGGCTGCAGGGCGATCTGACACTGCCGGACCGTTCGCCGAGAGCGGTGCAAGTCGATGGATCTCGAGGGAGACTTTCAGCCGCAACGCTCATGCGGCGGTGTGACGGTAAAGAAATCGGGCAAAGAAGTGCGGCGGGACAATGGCTCAAGGCGTTCGATGCCAGCCCTTCTTGGTCGCTGACGTTCGCTTGTGACGAAGCCGATTCAGAAGGCTGGCCCGGGACCAGGTGCACGAGTTCGTGTGGCGGGAACTCCGCCGCCTCCCGTGACTCGATACCGCAGGCTCCTGCGTGATGTGGCGCACTTGCGATACACTGGAACGATGAAGACGACCACCATCCCGTCAATCCGCGTTGAGCCCGACTTCCGCGCCGAGGTGGAGGCAGTGCTGGCCGACGGCGAGACGCTCTCCCAATTCGTCGAGGCCTCAGTGCGTGCCAGTGTCGAACGCCGCCGCGTGCAAGCCGAGTTCCTCGCGCGCGGACTACGCTCGCGCGACGAGGCTCGGCGCACGGGTGACTACGTCGATGCCGACGTGGTTATCGATGGCCTGCAACGCAAGCTCGACGCCGCGCGCACGCGCCTGGCGAAGAAGGGCAAGTGACGTTCAAGGTTCGGCTGACCCGGGACGCCGAGGCGGACCTGGATCGGCTCTTCGACTTCCTGCTGGAGCGTGAGCTTTGCCGCGACGGCGGCGACCTCACCTTGCCGAAGCAAGCCATCGCGGCCTTGCGGTCCGGCATCGCGACGCTGAAGACGTCGCCGTTCACGTGCCGCAAGGCCGGGCAGAGCCCGTTCCTGCGGGAACTGATCATTCCATTCGGTCGATCGGGCTATGTCGCGTTGTTCGAGATCGAGGACGAGACCAACGTCGCCGTTCTCGCCGTGCGCCACCAGCTCGAAGACGACTACCACTGACGCGCGCCACTTTTTTTGCGAGGGGACGGCGGCAGAAGTCGTGATACCGATCACTTGGATCGCGACTACCGTCATGGGGTCGCGAAACCAGTCGATCGATACCGTCAATGTCGCCAACCCGGCCCTACCGGGCTGCCGTCAGGCCGGCGTGGCGTCCATGCGAGCCACCGCCCGCCGCAACAGCCCGCGCAGCCACACCAGCCCCGGGTCCTGCGTGCGGTACTTGTGCCATTGCAGGCCCTGCTCCATGGCCGTGATGGGCAGCGGCGGCTGGCGCAGTTCGATCGGCAACGCCGGCTGCAGCGCATGGGCCAGCCGCGCATGCACGGTGGCGATGAATTCCGTGCCGACCACCATTGCCGGCAGCGCCGAGAAGCCGTAGCTCGTCACCGCCACGCGGCGCGTCACGCCATAGCGCTTGACGAACCAGGCCTCGAACGAGTCGCCGCCGCCACCGCCCTGCGGCTGCATCACCACATGTCCGGCCGCCAGGTAGCGTTCGAAGCTCAGCTCGCCCTGCGCCAGGCTGCCGTGGCGCCACACCACGCAGACGAATTCCTCGCTGTACAGCGTCTCCTCGGGGTGCTCCGGCGAGAGAAAGCCGCGCGGAATGATCAGCAGGTCGGCCTCGCCGCGCTCCAGGCTGCGCTGCGGGTGGCTCACCTGCGGCAGGAATTCGAAGCGGGCCGCGCAGCGCTCCTCGTGGGCCAGCGCCAGCAGGTGCGGGGCGAACACCATCTGCGTGTAGTCGGAAACGAAGATGCGGAAGATGCGGTCGGACTTGGAGGGGTCGAACTCGGGCTGGATCGGGCGGGGGGCGGGCGTCGCGCAGGCCGCGAGCG
>CAYXEY010000857.1:0-2201 GCA_964464105.1 uncultured Planctomycetaceae bacterium | reverse complement strand
TCGGCGGTTCGGGGTGGACGAAAAACCTGGTTGTGCAGGTCCGCGATCAGCGCCAGCTCGTCCTGCCCTACAACCACCACTTCGGCGTTCGCCATGCCCATCGCCTCCGGTCCTCTTCAGTCCCCGTGAAGCGCGAGGCGAGAGGATTCAATCGATAATAGTCGATGGATTTGTTGAGGGACACCAGGGAACGATTCCCCTGGGGTAAGACCCGTCAGCGGGCAATCCGCTGGGCGACAGTTGGAACGGGGACGATGGCGCCAGGTACGAAAGTGAATTGGACTGTGGCAAACAGCGCGTTGAACGATTTGAAATCTCAAATTTGAAATCTGAGACTTCAGACCTGATTTCAAATACCAACTCGGAGGTCAACCCGGTTGCGGCAGCGTGCCTCCCAGGCCTGGCGGGAATTGCGGCTGTGCCGGCAGCGCAGACGGCGGGGCCAGATTGTCGGCCGAGAGCAGGCCCGACAGGCTGGGTCGATCGAGCGTCTCGCCCCGGCAGAGCTTCATGACCTCTTCCGTGTCGAGCGTTTCAAACTTGAGCAGGGCCTGAGCCACGGCCGTGATCTTTTCCCAGTTGTCATTGATGAGCTTGGTTGCGTCGCGGAAGGCCTCGTCGATCAAGCGCCGGACTTCCTCGTCGATGATCTTGGCGGTTTCATCCGAGTAGGGCTTGTTCTCTATCAGCATCTCATTGCGATTGTCCGGCGAGTATTTCACGAACCCGAGCCGGTCGCTCATGCCCCAATCGACGATCATGGTTCGTGCCAGATTGGTGACCTGCTCGATGTCCATCGCCGCGCCGCTGCCGACGTCCGAACTGTGTCTGGCCTCGGCAATGCGCCCGCCGCAAAGCACGCGCATCGTGGCATGCAGCCACTTCAGGCCGTAACCGTAGCGGTCCTTCTCGGGCAACGACATAGTCGCGCCGAGGGCGCGTCCGCGTGGAATGATGGTCACCTTGTGCAGCGGATCGGCATTGGGCAGCAGCACCTGCACGACGGCGTGGCCCGCCTCGTGATATGCGGTGTTCTCCCGTTCCTTCTCTTCGATGGCCCGACTCTTGTTTGAGCGGCCATAGCGAATCTTGTCGCGGGCCTCCTCGAGGTCGTCCATGTCGATGGCGTCTTTGTTCGCCATGGTCGCCAGAAGCGCGGCCTCGTTGATGATCGCCGCGAGCTCGGCGCCGCTGAACATCGGCGTGCCGCGGGCCAGGCGCATCAGGTTCACGCCATTGGCCATCTTCACCTTCTTGGCGTGGACCTTGAGGATTTCAAGTCGGCCCTTTACGTCAGGCAGCGACACATACACGCGGCGATCGAATCGACCGGGGCGAGTCAGCGCCGGATCGAGGATGTCCTCGCGGTTGGTCGCGGCAATCACGATCACCTGGTCTGACGTGTCGAAGCCGTCCATCTCGACGAGGATCGCATTGAGCGTCTGCTCGCGTTCATCGTGTCCGCCGCCGTTATAGGCGCTGCCGCGCCGGCGGCCGACCGCGTCGATTTCATCGAGGAAGATGATGCAGGGCGAGTTTTCCTTGGCGCTCTTGAACAGGTCGCGCACGCGCGACGCACCCACGCCGACGAACATCTCGACAAAGTCAGCCCCGCTGATGGAGAAGAAGGGCACATCGGCCTCTCCGGCGATGGCCTTGGCCAGCAGCGTCTTGCCGCAGCCCGGCTCGCCGACCAGCAGGACACCGCGTGGGATGCGGGCGCCCAGCCGCTGGAACTTCTTGGGATTCTTGAGGAACTCGACGATCTCGCCGACCTCCTCCTTCGCTTCTTCAACGCCGGCCACATCGGCAAACGTGATGTTGGTCAGCTCCTTGTTGCTCACGCGGTGGCGCGAGCGACCAAAGCTGCCCAGCATGCCGGCGCCTCCGGCCGAGGCCCGAATCTGTCGCAGGACGAAGAACCAGATGAAGCCGAAGATGAGCAGCCACGGAATAAGCTGAATCAGCATCGAGATCAGCATGGGGTTGCTGTTCTCGTACTTGATCTCCGCGGCGTTTGGATACTTGTCGACCAGCTTCTGCGTGAACTCAGCGGGGTCGTTCACCTTCATCTGAAGGGTAAAACGCGTGACCGCCTTTTTGTTGCCGATGGTCGGCGGGTCCTTGTACGACCCCATGATCTTGTCATCGCTGACCGTGACCGACTTGTATTTGCCGTCGGCCAGTTCCTGGTAGAACTT
>CAYXEY010000856.1:0-2208 GCA_964464105.1 uncultured Planctomycetaceae bacterium | reverse complement strand
GCGCGGGGAGCTGAACAGGGCACCAGGCTCGGCCGCCCGCGGCCGAGCACTTTATCCGTCCCGGCGCGCTGCATGTGTTTGTTGGGCGACAGGATTCTGGGCGCCGAGCGACGACGCGACGTTCCTTGTGTATGGCCGCCCGCCGTCGTCTGCGGTAATGCGAGCCACGAAGTTTCGCTGTAGGTCGAGGTTCGTGTAGAGCTCAGTGAAGTATGCGCGTGAGGCCGATACAACGTCCGAGTAGAAGTCCTCTGCGTTGAGCATCACAGTGTCGTCCGCTTTGCACATGTGCATTCTGGAGCTGTGGCACACAAGCAGGAATGGGTTCGGATTGAATGCATGGACCATGCGATTCCGAAACTTCCACAGAGCGTCGAGGTGTTCATTGTAGGGGTTAGGGAAGTACCGGGCTATGAACTCGCGGAAGCGTTCGCCGGTACCGCCCTTCGGACTGTATGCACCGGCCAGAGTTTCGACGGCAGCGATCATGGACAGGAATGCCAGGAACATAGCTTCCTGATTGAGAAGTCGAGGGATTACACCTAAGTAGTACTGGTCGTAGTGCGCGCGAAAGTCGTCCGCTGCGCCAGAGTACGAAGCCAAGTCTTGTTCTTGGGTCATAGTTGAGGCCCTGTCGCCCAACGTCCGCGTTTAGCGACGCGCTGCTGATTCGTGGATGCTGGCACTTTATCTCTCCCGCGCTCGCTCCAACGAATACAAGGGAGTTCCCCTCCACCGGAGTACGGCATCGAGTGCCAAGATTGATGTGTCGAGCATTCAATCTGAACCGAATGAAGGAGAACTCCTGTGACCCAGATTACAGCCGTTGGCGTGGACCTGGCAAAGGAAGTGATCGTGGTGTGCGCGAGCAATGCGACCGGCGCTGTCGTGCTTCGCAAGCAACTTTCATTGCCGGCCTTTGCGACATGGGTGGCCAACCTTGCGCCCTGCGTGGTGGGCCTGGAGGCGTGCAGCTCGGCGCATCACTGGGCACGGGTGCTGGCGGCCCTGGGGCATACCCCGCGACTGATGGCCGCGGAGCTGGTGGCACCGTTTCGCATGAGCCGTGGCGCCAAGAACGATCACAACGACGCCGAGGCGATCCTGGTGGCGGTTGCACAGCCGACAATGCGCTTTGTTTCCCCCAAGTCGATCGAGCAACAGGCGATGCTGTGCTGGCACCGCGCCCGCAGCGGATTCTTGCAGGAACGCAAGTCGTTGCTGAACCGCACCCGGGGCCTGCTGGCTGGCATCTGGGTGGGCCGCTCCTCGGCGGCGCTGACGCGCAGGCTACCCGCCCTGTTGGAGGAGCCCGGACTGCCCGATCTGTTCAAGCCGATCTTGATGCATACCCGCGAGCACCTGCGACACCTGGAGCAGCGGATCGAGGAGTGCGACGTGCACATCAGCGCCCACGCCAAGACCAGCCTGGCGGCCCAGCGGATCCAGCAGCTCTCGGGCGTGGGCGCACTGACGGCCAGCGCCGTGGTGGCCACCGTCTCGCAGGCCAGCAACTACCGTAATGGACGACAATTGGCCGCGTGGGCGGGGCTCGTGCCACGACAACACAGCTCCGGCGGCAAGAGCCGGTTAGGCAAAATCACCAAGCGCGGCGACAGTTACATCCGAGGGCGGCTGACGCAAGGGGCGCGCTCGACGCTGCAGGCCGCACTGAAGCGACAAGCCCCTCAGCGTTCTCGGCTCCAGCACTGGATCGTTGCCCTGCATGGGCGGGTCGGCTATCACAAGACACTGGTGGCCATCGCCAACAAGCACCTGCGCATCATCTGGGCGATCCTGGCCAAGGGCGAGGACTACGACCCCAACGCCTGGAAGCGTTATCAGCAGGCCGCTACCTGAAGAACTGAGCAAACACCCCTTCCCACAAGACGCGATGCGAAGATCGACAACGAGGTTGGACCGAGTACGGTGAAACCCTGGCTAACAAACTGGCAACGCAACAACGCGCCGCAGATCGATCATCTGCGACCTGGCGATGGCCGAACAGCGAATGAGGACACCGTACGCGACTGGTATCTTGGCCCGCAGACTCCACCATCCTCTGCAACAAGGCCGTGTAAAGAGCTGCAGTCCTATCCTTCCACTCGATCCAATCCTTCGCGCCTTCCCACCTGCAGAGGGCCGCCTTCCGCGGCAGACCCCGGACAACCCATGTCACTTCTTGCTTGACGGGGAACTCCGTAAAGA
>CAYXEY010000855.1:0-2209 GCA_964464105.1 uncultured Planctomycetaceae bacterium | reverse complement strand
GCTCGCGCTCGGCCCGCGTCGTCATGCGCAGGGGCTCCACCATCTTGATCTTGTACGGTTCCGCCCAGGATCGCCTGGTCATGGATTGCCTTTCGTGATTGGAGTGTTGGATTCCCGGCCGGACGGAGGACTCGCCACGGCGCTGGGATATAGAATGCGGGCATAGTTCGGATCCAGGCCCGCCGCGATACGAAATTGCCGATCAGCCTCGACTTTCAGTCCGCTCGCCATCAGTATGCGACCGAGGTTGAAGTGCGGATGCGCCAATCGGGAGTCGATTGCGATGGCTTGGTGAAAACAGGCCGCGGCCGCATCCAGTTCGCCGCGTTCGGCCAGCAGGTAACCGAGGTTGTTTTGAATATCGGCGTCGTTCGGATCGAGTGCAGCCGCGAGGCGGTATTCGCCAAGGGCCTCGATCGGGCGACCGGTCTGGGCAAGGAGAACGCCGAGATCGTAATGCAGCGACGCCACGCCCGGCGCAGCGTCGCAGGCCTCACGCAGATGCTTGATGGCCGCGGGAAAATCACCGCGATCCGTGCACGTCGTTGCGACAGAGGCTTGCAACTGTGCAGTGCGCTGCAGTGCCTCCTCTGACCGATAGAGTCCCCAACGATTGCAGAACTCGAAGTGTGCCAGCGCTTGCGCTGCCATTTCACCGGCCGGCCGTTCATGCTGGGCGACGTGAAACAACCTGTCGGCGCGAAAGGCGTGATAGCGAATGAACGCGCTGTGGATGATGAATGCGCCCAGCAGGACCGCGCAGGCCACGAATGCGCGACCTGCAAAAGTCAGACGGTCGCCTATTTTCAACTGAAAGTTGTTCAGCTTGACGTGTCGCAGATGACTGAGGCGCAGCGCCAGCACCGCGACATATCCGACGATCCCGCCACAGCCGAGGGTCAGCAGGAAGGGAACACGATCGTAGAGCCCGCGAAAGATGAACAGCGTGGCCAGAAACATCGCACCCATGAGGATGTCTTCGCCCACCGTGAAGTCGAACGGTTTTGCGTGCAGCCGGGCGGCGCCGCGTCTGAAAAGGGAGGGCAGCGCAAATCCGTATCCCACGGCGCCGTTCGGACATACCGCGACACAATCAAGATCCTTCAGGCACGCCGGGTTCACCACGCGCCCAAACTGATTCAATTCCTCATGCACGCGAACGCGCGAACTGCAGACAGACGTGCAGACGCCGCATTGCGTGCAGTCCTTGCGGGCGACAATGCGGCCCGGGGCCAGTCGATCGGCAAGCGAGAACACCGCGCCATACGGACAGGCGTAGGTGCAGAAGGCCCGCGAGCCTAGAAAATAGACAATTACGAAACCGCAGACCGCGAACGTCAGCACGGTGATTCCGGCGCCGGGGAGATTGCGCCAGTAGTCCGTCGTGACAAAGGAAGCCCAGCCCTGCGCGTCGGCTCGAACGTGCAGGGCGGGCATGGGTTTGCCGTCGGCCAGGCGGGTGACCTGCGGCCAGACAAACATGTAAAGCATGGCCACCACCGGAACCCAGAGGAGCACACGCGATCGAACCGGACGGGGGCGAATCTTGAGACGTGCCAGCAGCCAGGCACAGAGATCTTCGAGCGCCAGGATGTGACAGCCCCAGGAGCAGAAGAACCGACCGAATATCAGCGTCGCCAGAACAGCCACAGCCATGAACAGGAAGCCGGCAGTCAATATGCCCAGCTCAAGGGTGTACATCACCTCGTTCAGTTCAAGCGGCGCGAGAGTTCGACCGGCGAATTTCCAGTGGACGATGTGGGCCGCCATGAGCACGTACACAAGTGCGAGGGTCGCGGCCCGCCAGCGGCTGTATCGGTCAGGTCGCTTGGAGGGAGACAATTGTCGCCTCATCGGTGCACCACCAGACCCACGTTGTTGGATGGAGGGCACATCCCCCCAAGGGGCACGCCACGGTGCTCAACCGGATCGGCCATGCGCGAAGAGCCAATAGAAACTCGATCGGCGCAGCCAACACGAGCGACCATGGCCGGCGACAATAAACGATCTTATTATCATTATATCTGTTGATCGACTTAATGTCAATCGGTTGGAGTGGGGAGTCTACACTCAGCCGGGCCGTTCCTTCACCCATTTGATCTGTCACAATCCATTGGAATATATAAGCTTACGGAATACCCAAGGTGTCGCCTCGACTTTGCTTGACAAGAGACCGAAAACCGTATAAACTACATCATGACTAGTTGAT
>CAYXEY010000854.1:0-2213 GCA_964464105.1 uncultured Planctomycetaceae bacterium | reverse complement strand
TTCCGTTTCGGCGACATGCTGAAGCAGGGCGTCGAGAAAATCCTCGAAGTCGAGAAGGCGGCCCGTCAG
This sequence comes from uncultured Planctomycetaceae bacterium, assembly GCA_964464105.1. GTDB lineage: Bacteria > Planctomycetota > Phycisphaerae > UBA1845 > UTPLA1 > CAYXEY01. The sequence continues at coordinate 2,144 of CAYXEY010000854.1, read as the reverse complement.
CTCGAGATCAAGGACAAGTCGATGGCTTGGAACACGGCCCGTACCGAAGCGCTCGAAATGGAAAACCTGATCGAAGTCGCCAAGGCCACGATGATTTCCGCCGAGGCCCGCAAGGAGTCGCGCGGTGCTCACGTCCGCGACGATGCGCCGGATACGGCCGAGTTCCCAAACGGCCGCAACGACAAGGAATGGCTGAAGCACACGTTGTTCTCGCCGGTGGATAATTCGATCAGCTACAAGCCGGTCAACATGCAACCCCTGACCGTCGAGGCCGTAGCCCTCAAGACGCGCTCGTACTAATTGGAGTCCAGAATGAGCAAACGCATGGTTCAATTCAGTATCTATCGCTACGATCCGGACAAGGACGACGCGCCGTACATGCAGGACATCTCGGTCGAACTCGAGCCGACCGACCGCAAGCTGCTGGACGCGCTGACCAAGCTGAAGGCCAAGGACGACGCGATCTCCTACCGTCGTTCCTGCCGCGAAGGCGTTTGTGGCTCAGATGCCATGAACATCAACGGCAAGAACGGCCTGGCCTGCCTGACCGATATCGACAGCCTGAAGCAGCCGATCGTGCTGCGTCCGCTGCCTGGCCTGCCGGTCATTCGCGACCTGATCGTCGACATGACCCAGTTCTTCAAGCAGTACCACTCGATCAAGCCCTACCTGATCAACAACGATCCGCCGCCGGAACGCGAGCGTCTGCAGTCGCCGGAAGATCGCGAAGAGTTGAACGGCCTGTACGAGTGCATCCTGTGCGCCTGCTGTTCCACGTCCTGCCCGTCGTTCTGGTGGAACCCCGACAAGTTCGTCGGCCCGGCCGGTCTTCTGGCGGCCTACCGCTTCATCGCCGACACGCGTGACCAGGCGACCAACGAGCGTCTCGACAACCTGGAAGATCCGTATCGCCTGTTCCGCTGCCACACCATCATGAACTGCGTCGACGTCTGTCCGAAGGGTCTGAACCCCACCAAGGCGATCGGCAAGATCAAGGACATGATGGTCAAGAGGGCTATCTAGGTGACGATCGATCAGCAGCGTGTGCGTACCGAAAAGCTCCGCTGGCACAGTCGGCGGGCGCTGCTGGAGAACGACCTGGTATTACAACGCTTCTGGCAAAAACAGCCGGAAGTTCTGGAGGAGGAACTGGCAGCGCAGCTCGAACGCCTGCTGGTCATGGAAGACCACGATTTGTGGGAACTGCTGAGCGGACGGCGTCGCAGTGCCGATCCGGAATTGCAACAATTGGTCGAGCTGTTGCGGCAGCCGGCTGTTCAATAGACCGTATCTACGACAGGGGACTGTTATGTCACAAAAAACCGCCACCTTGAATTTCAATGGCAAGACCACCGAGTTTCCGGTCTATTCCGGCAGTATTGGTCCGGACGTGATCGACATCACCAAGCTGTATGGCCAGACCGGCGCCTTTACCTACGATCCGGGCTTCATGTCCACGGCTGCCTGCCGCTCCTCGATTACCTACATCGATGGCGACAAGGGCGAGTTGCTGTACCGCGGCTACCCGATCGAGCAATTGGCCGAAAAGTGCGACTTCATGGAGGTCTGCTACCTGCTCAAGAACGGTGAATTGCCGAACCAGTCCCAATACGAAGACTGGAACTCGCGCGTGCGCAAGCACACCATGGTGCATGACCAACTCACCCGCTTCTACAACGGCTTTCGCCGCGACGCCCACCCGATGGCGGTGCTGGTCGGCGTGGTCGGCGGCCTGTCGGCCTTCTATCACGACTCTCTCGACATCACCAATCCCGAGCATCGCATGGTCGCGGCGATCCGTCTGATCGCCAAGATGCCCACCATCGTCGCCATGGCCTACCGCTACAACAACGGCCTGCCATTCATGTATCCGAAGAATGAGTACGACTATGCGACGAATTTCCTGTACATGATGTTCGCCAGCCCGTGTGAAGAGTTCAAACCGAATCCGGTGTTGTCGCGCGCGCTCGACCGCATCCTCATCCTGCACGCCGATCACGAGCAGAACGCCTCCACCTCGACGGTGCGTCTCTCCGGCTCCTCCGGCGCCAACCCGTTCGCTTGTATCGCGGCCGGCATCGCCTGCCTGTGGGGTCCGGCCCACGGCGGCGCCAACGAAGCCTGCCTGCAGATGCTCGAGGAGA
>CAYXEY010000853.1:0-2216 GCA_964464105.1 uncultured Planctomycetaceae bacterium | reverse complement strand
GCTGTCCATGATTCTGACAAGGCCAGCGCCGGCCTGATCAAGAAGGCGCTCGGCGAAATGGGTCAGACGCCGACGTCCGTCAGCCACGCCGACGGATTGATGCGGGCTTCGCGGCTTTTCATTCCGCCGATTTCATCAATTCCCCGCGCGACGCGGGCCTTGCGCGATCAGGGTTTGGTCACGCCGCTAATTCGCGTGCTCTCCTCGGGCATCCCCGTGCTGGCCATCGACACCGGCTTTCATCTTCTTTTTGACGTTTGTCATGATTCAGGGCAGTACACCGGCCTGGGCGTAATCCCCGGCAAGGTCACGCGCATGGAGTACGGCAGCCATCCCGCCGCCAAGCACTTCACCCTGCCGCATCAGGGCTGGAACCAGGTCAACTGGCTCTCGCACTGCCCCATCGGCGCGGGGCTGACGGGCAACGATTACTTTTACTTCGATCACGGCTCGCATGCCGAACCGCTGGACGCCGGCACGGTGGTCGGCAAGACCAACCACGGCCTCGATTTCACCGCGGTTGCCTGGTCCGGCAGCCTCTTCGGCACTCAGTTTCGCCCGGAGCAATCCAAGGAATCGGGCTTGCGTGTCCTGGCCAATTTTCTGGCGATTTGACGATCACACCCGTTCGCAATTCGTAATTAGTAATTCGCTATTCCCCCCGTTACCATGCCGCTCAATCACCAGCGGCGCCTGCGAACGCGCCCCGAAATGCAACGAATGAGGGATCCCCATGGTCGTAGGCGAACTGAGCCAGGAATGTGATTTGCTTGTCATCGGCGGCGGGCCGGGTGGGTATGTCGCCGCGGCGGCCGGGGCCGATATGGGCCTGCAGACCTGCTGCGTCGAGATGGCTGAGGTGCCCGGCGGCGTGTGCCTGCGGGAAGGCTGCATCCCCAGCAAGGCGTTGTTGCACGTCGCCAAGATCATCGACGATGCGTCGCATGCCGAGAGCTTCGGCGTGGCGTTCGGCGCTCCCAAGCTCGATGTCGCCAAGCTGCGAAGCTGGAAAAACGGCGTTATCCGCAAGCTGGCCGGCGGCGTGAAGGGCCTGCTGGCCGGACGCAAGGTCGAGTATCTCACCGGACGCGCGATGTTCGAAAACTCCAAGACCGTGCGACTTGAAGGGTCGGACGTCGCACGCGTGAAGTTCAAACATTGCATCATCGCGACCGGCTCGCGGGCCAAGACCTTACCGCAGCAACTCATGCCGCGCGAGCTGTGCTGGGACGCCGCGGATGCGCTGAAGATGGACGAAGTGCCCAAGCGACTGCTGGTGATTGGCGGCGGATACATAGGACTCGAGCTGGGGCAAGTCTATGCGTCGTTGGGCAGCGAGGTGACCGTGCTGGAGGCATTGCCCGCGATTCTGGCGGGGGCCGATCCTGACCTGACCAAGCCGCTGATCAACAAGCTCAAAAAGCAATTCAAGGAGATCATCACCGGCGCGAACCTGCTGGGCGCGAAGAAGAAGGGCGACGGCGTCGAGGTTTCGTATTCCATCGGCGGACAGAACAAGTCCGAAGTATTCGACCGCGTACTCGTCTCGGTGGGCCGGCGGCCGAATTCAGACAACATTGGAATTGAGAACACCAAGGTGAAGGTCAACGACCGCGGCTTCATCGAGGTTGATCCGGCCCGGCGGACGACCGATCCCAAGATCTTCGCCATCGGCGATGTGGCCGGCGACCCCATGCTGGCCCACAAGGCCATGCGCGAGGCCAAGGTGGCTGTCGATGCGATCTGCGGGCACCCCGCCATCTTTGACCCGGCGTGCATTCCGGCTGTCGTCTATACCGATCCCGAGGTGGCCTGGTGCGGATTGACCGAGGCCGAGGCGACCGCAAAGGGTCTCGATATCAAGGTCACGCGATTCCCGTGGGTGGCGTCGGGTCGGGCCGTGGCCATGGGGCGAACCGACGGCATCACCAAGATGATCTTCGACGCTCAATCCGAACGACTGCTCGGCGTGGGCATCGCGGGCGCTCATGCGGGCGACCTCATTTCAGAAGGCGTTCTGGCGCTTGAGATGGCCGCCGTAGCCGAGGATATCGGCTCGTCGATCCACCCCCACCCGGCCACCAGTGAGACGCTGGCGGAAGCCGCAGAGGCGATGTTCGGCAAGGCGATTCACGGGTCGCATTAGGAAAGTCACCAGTTACTTCAGCACCAAGGGAAGCAAAGTCCGCGGCTCCGGCAGGGGTCACCTTCTCCTT
>CAYXEY010000852.1:0-2218 GCA_964464105.1 uncultured Planctomycetaceae bacterium | reverse complement strand
TCGTAATGATGGAATGAGAGTGTAGTTGGCCGGAAATCGATATTACTTTTTCTTCTTGCCGGCCGCCCGCGCAGCCTTGGATTTTGCCTTCATGCTGTTCTTGGTGCCGCGCTTGCCGCTCTTGGCCTGGCCCTTCTTGCCGCCGGAATTGCCGCGCACTTCGCCTGGCGTGGAACCGAATTCCTCGCCCTTGCGCGGATGCTGGCCGACCTGTCCGGTGCCGGGTTGCGTGTCAGTCTGCTTGAAGTTGCTCTTCCAGGCGTCCTTGCCGGTGTTCTGGCCCTGTTGCCGGCCTTTCTGAAGATGCGATTGCTGCTTTCCGCTTACGTTGGTTCGACCGCGCGGTGCATTCCTGGCCATGGGGTGCTCCTTTCAATGAGGATTAGAGCATGGTGCGGACGGATCTTCCATTGCGATTTATGAAGAGCGATTCTGCGAGGCGTGGTTGAAACGGGGCGCTTGGCGGATTACTCGCGGAGTCCGAGCATCGGCGACAGCTCGGCCAGCTTTTCGTCCACCAGCTTTTTCGTGCGCGCTTCGATGTTCAGACGTAGAGCCGGCGTGGTACGGCTGGCGCGGACGTTGAACCACCAGTCAGGGTATTCGAAGGTGAGTCCGTCGAGCGGGTCGATGCGGGCGTCGGCGAAGGCGCTGCGGAGTTTCTTGAAGGTCTGCTCGCGGTCGGGACATTTGAAGCCGACTTCGCCGCTGGTGCGATAGCGCTGGATGGCCTTCACCAGTTCGCCGAGCTTGCGGCCGGTGGAGACAAGTACGTTGATGACCTGGGCGAATGCAATAAGACCAGAGTCGCTATAAAGGTTGTCGCGGAAGTAGTAGTGGCCGGAGAGCTCCATGCCGAAGACGGCGCCCTGCTCGTGCATGGCCTTGGTGATGAAGGGGCGGCCGACGCGCTCGCGGATGGCTTTTCCGCCGGCGCGTTCCATTTCCTCGGCGACGATTCGGCTGCAGCGCAGGTCGTGCACGATGGCCGCGCCGGGTTCGCGCTCGAGGATGTTGCGGGCGATGAGCGCGCCGACCAGGTCGCAAGAGACCACCTGTCCGCGCTCGTCGACGAATGCGACGCGATCGGCATCGCCATCGAAGCAGATGCCGAAGTCGGCCTTGTGCTGCTTGACCGCACGTTTGAGGCCGGTGAGCGCGGAGGGATGCGACGGGTCGGGGATGTGGGTGAAGCGTCCGGTGTGGTCGAAGTTGATCGGCGTGATCTTCAGCCCCGGAATGCCGCCGAAGACCTGGGGGATCCAGCGTCCGGCCATGCCGTTGCTGGCGTCGACCACGACGGAGACCGGGCGGGCGAGGCCGCTCGATCCGCGGAGGAACTTCAGCACGAAGTCGCGGTAGGGCTGGGCGAGTTCGCCGTCAGAGAGCTTGGCGGTCGTGCCGGTCTGATGGCGCGGCACGCGGGCGGCGATGTCGCGGATGCCGGCGAGGCCGGTTTCGACATTGATGGAAATGCCCTTGGAGCCGCAGACGATGAACCCGTTGTAATGCGCGGCGCGATGGCTGGCGGTGGTCTGGATGCCTCCGCAAGCGCCGTGGTAGTTCACGGCGAAGTAAAGCTGTGGCGTGTCGATGAGGCCGACGTTGATGACGTCGGTGCCGCTGGCGCGGATGCCGTCGATGAGGGCGGCCTGCAGCACGGCGCCGTGGGTGCGCATGTCGCGTCCGACGACGACGGCGCGGCTGTTGGGATCGGCGCGCTCGCTGCCGCGGAGCTTGCCGCGGAGGAACTGGGCCGAGGCGTGACCGATGCGCCAGGCGACGTCTTCGGAAAGCGGCGAGGGATAGATGCCGCGAACCTCGACGGCGGTGAAAACGGATTCGACGTCAGTGGACGATTTGGTCTTGGCGGCGACGACGGCGGCCTGCACGGCCTTCTCGTCGTCATTAAATTTACATCCGTGGCATTTTGGATAGCTGGACCGGCGCCGCCCGCGGCACACGGCGTTGGACAGCTTGATCTGTTCCTCGCCGGGGCAGAAGCGAAAATAATCAGTGGGCGGGGCCTGCGACATGGGGGCGCATGCTAATGCCAAAGTGCGTCGAAGGCCAACGAATAGCAGGCATTGATAGGCTTATTTGATTTCTCGCACCGCATCCCAGACGCGTTTGCACGATTCGAGAAGTGACTTCAATTCGCCGAGTGGGAGGACGGTCGCCTTGTCTGATTTTGCTTGATCGGGGTTGTCGTGAATTT